>JALSRZ010000123.1 GCA_026984515.1 Thiohalobacter sp.
GTTGCGCAATTCGCTGGTGACCGCGCGGATATGCTTGCGCGCGGCGAGAAAAAACACCTCGTCGTCAGCCTCGATTACGCTGTCACCGGCGGGAAGAATGGCACTGCCGCGCCGGAATATCGCTGCCACGCGCGCCTCGACGCCCGGCATATGCTGACGCAGCTCCTTCAACTCCTGGCCCACCAGCGGACCACCGCGCACCGCGCGGACCGCCACCAGCTGCACGCGCCCACCGGCAAAATCCAGCACCTGCAGCGCTTCCGGTCGATCGATGAGGCGCTGGATATAGTCGGTCACCAGCTGTTCCGGGCTGATCAGCACGTCGACCGGCAGGGCATCCTGGGAAAACAGTTTCGGGTACTGCTGGTAGGCCTGGGCACGAACGCGCGCAATCTTGATGGGCGTATGAAACAGGGTGTACGCGACCTGGCAGGCAATCATGTTGGTTTCGTCACTGTTGGTAACGGCCAGAATCATGTCCGCGTCTTCGGCACCCGCACGCGTCAGCACCTCCGGGTGCGAGGCCGGGCCGGCGACGGTGCGGATATCGATACGATCCTGCAGGTCACGCAGGATTTCAGGGCGGTTGTCGACGACGGTGATATCGTTGGCCTCGCTGGCCAGGTTCTGGGCTACGGACCAGCCGACCTGGCCGGCCCCGAGGATAATGACCTTCATTCAGGGCTGATCCTGCAAGCGGCTTTCCGAATGAACTGCATGGCCCACTAGTCACCCCCTTTTTTGAAATCGATACCCAGACCGCGCAGCTTGCGATACAGGTGGGTACGCTCCATGCCTACGCGCTTGGCCAGTTTGCCCACGCTGCCACCCACCTCCTGCAGCTGGTGCTGGAGATAGACCTTCTCGAACTGCTCACGCGCCTCGCGCAGGGGCAGATCCAGCGGCAGTGTAGCGCTGGAACCACCGGTATCACCGCTTTCGCTGACATGCTGCAGCACATTCTCCACCTCATCGACATCGATCACCGGGCCATTGCCCAGGATCAGCAGGCGCTGCACCAGGTTTTTCAGCTCCCGGTTATTGCCGGGCCAGCCGTAGTTGCGCAAGCGGTTCTGGGCGGCAATGCTGAATTCCCGGTAGGGCAGATTTTCCTGTACCACGAAGCGGTCCACGTAGAAATTCAGCAGCTCTGGAACGTCTTCACTGTGTTCACGCAGGGGCGGCACGCTCAGCGGCACCACGTTCAGGTGGTAATAGAGGTCTTCCCGGAAACGACCTTCCCGGACTTCCTGCTCCAGGTCCTTGGAGGTGGTTGCGATCACCCGGATATCCACCGGCACGGGCTCGCTGCCACCCATACGCAGGAAGGAATGACTCTGAAAGACACTCAGCAGGCGTGACTGGGTCTGCAGGTCCATATCGGAAATGTTGGTCAGCAGCAGGGTACCGCCATTAGCCTGCTCGAGGCGCCCGTAGACGATATTGTCACCGTCCTCGGAACCGAACAGCTCGGCGGCCGAGTGTTCGGCGGACATGGAACCCACCGCCACCTCGACGAAAGCGTTGTCCCGCAGGGAACTCTGGGCATGGATATAACGCGCCACGACCTCCTTGCCGGCACCGGCTTCGCCGCTGATCAGCACCCAGGTGTTGTGCTGCGCGATCCGCCTGGCCTGGTCACGCAGGGCCTGCATGACCTCGCTTTTGCCGGCCGGTTCGCTGACCGGCTGCGCCTGGCGCTTGAGACCGATGTTCTCCTGCTGCAGTTTCTCGGATTCCAGCGCCCGCTTGACCACCAGCAGCAGCCTGGCCAGCGCGATCGGTTTTTCGATAAAGTCATAGGCTCCGAGACGGGTGGCTTCCACCGCGGTCTCCACCGTGGCGTGACCGGACATGATAATCACGGGGCAGGGCAGACCACCCCCTTCGGACCACTCGCGCAGCAGCGTGATGCCGTCGACATCATCCATCCAGATATCCAGCAGGATCAGGTCCGGGCGACGCAGACGCCGCGCCTGACGCGCGGTTTCACCGCTTTCCGCAACACTGACCTCGAATCCTTCATCCTCAAGGATTTCCTTTACCAGGTTGCGGATGTCAGGTTCATCGTCTACCACCAGGATGTGGCCGGAGGACATGTTAATTCCCGTTGCTCATGGAGTCGTTACTGTTTAATTATCACTGAGAATCGCCGGCTATTATAGAGCAGCGCGCACTACGATAAAGCTTTTTGGGTTTCGGCATGGAATTGCAACTCGATACAGGCATGATGCTGTGCCGTATTCTGGGCCCGGATCTGGCCATTGTGCTCTTCCACGATCTTTTTGACGATAGCCAGGCCCAGCCCGGTGCCGCGCGTCTTGGTCGTCACATAGGGCTCGAACAATCGTTCCAGCACCTCGTCCGAGAAACCACTGCCATTGTCTTCAAAGGACAGGCTGATATAGCGTTCACCGGCGTCCAGTATCCACCGGGATTTCACCAGTAATTCACCCCGCGGCTGCTGCCGCACGGCTTCCAGGGCATTGCGGAACAGGTTATGCAGCAATTGCCGCAGGCGGCCTGCATCGCCGTTCAGCATCGGCACCGGCTCGACCAGGTCCAGCTGAATGTGCAGCCGGGAGCCCTTGTAGAGGTCGGCCACGTCGCGCAACAGCTCATACAGGTCCACCGGCTCCAGTTGCAGCATGGGTGCACGCGCGTAGTCGCTGAAAGCATTGACCATTTTCTTCAGGGTTTCCACCTGCTGTACGATGGTGCGGGTGGCCCGGTCCATGACTTCCGCTTCCTTGCCGCTCATACCGGCCAGGTACTTGCGCCGCAACCGTTCCGCCGACAGCTGTATCGGTGTCAACGGGTTCTTGATTTCGTGTGCCAGGCGGCGCGCGACGTCCCCCCAGGCCGCGTCGCGCTGCGCCCGGATCAGGTCGGTCACGTCGTCGAACACCAGCACCTGGCCACCGCTCGATTCATCACTGACGGGCAGGGCAGTGCTGCGGCACAGGAGTACCCGGCGACCGGCACTGTCGAACAGCTCGACCTGCTCTTCCCAGTCCGGCACGCCTTCTTCATAGTGCTTGCGCACCAGCGAGAACAGGGGTTCGAGAAAGACGTAGCGCTCGGCGATCGTATCCAGTGTATGCCCCAGCTGACCACTGAGGTCGATGCCGAGAATCTGGCAGGCGGCTTCATTAACGGTGCGCAGTTCCCCGTCGGCGCTGATGCTCAACACGCCCGAGGAAAGGCTGCCCAGCACGGTTTCCAGGTAGGCGCGTTGCCCCTCTACTTCCTGCTGGCTGCTGTGTGCCTGGTCACGGGCTTTCGACAGGCGGCGCGTCATATCGTTGAACAGCCGCACCAGGAAACCGAGTTCATCCTCGCTGGTCACCGGCAGGCGCCGGCTGTAATCCCCTTCGGCGACGGCACGCGTGCCTTCCGCCAGGACCCCGATGGGCTCGACCATGCGCCGTGCTGAATAAAATGCCGCCCACACCGCCGACAACAGGCTCAGTACCAGCACCAGGGACAGGGTGAGTATGTAGCTGTACTTGAGAGGCTTGCGCAGGTACGCCAGTTTCCGGTAGCGCACCACCTGGTCTTCCACATTGTCCGCCAGTTTGCTCAGGCGTTCCGGGATGCGGTACAGGGCCTGCAGGGTCAGCGGCTCCACACCGGACCCGGACACCTGGACCGGCACCACCGCACGCACGTACAGACCGGAATCACCAACCGGGTCGAGCCCGACATAGGAACGCCCCTGCGCCAGCGACATCAGGGCGTGCCCACCGGGGCGGCTCGGCACGATGTTGCTGCTCTCGCTGGTGCTGGAAGCAACAATACGATCATCAAGACCGAATACACTGAGTTCGACCGCGCCGCTCAGCACGCGCAGGTCATAGAGCCCGATCGGTATGGTGGCCGGAGTCATATCGGAGACCTGTTCGGCGATCTTTTCCGTGATTTTCAGCAGGTCGTTGAGACGTACATCCAGTGCCCCCCGGCTTAACTCCAACGCGTCGTCCAGTGCTTCCTCGATCTGCACGTCAAACCAGGTATCGATACCACGCTGCAGAAACTGGAGAGAGAAGTAATAGACGATCGAGATCGGAACCACGGCCAGGATCACGAAAGTCACCACCAGCCGCGAGGTCAGGCGGGCTCCCGGCGCGCGCGCCCGGTACTGGGAGACCAGCCAGTACAGGTTACTGCCGATCAGGCCGGTCAGCACCACCAGGCCCAGCGCATTGAGCAGCAGCAACCAGGAATACAGCTGGCCGAAGCGCTCCGAGTTGTGGGTGGCGTCACTCATCAGGGACAGCGACACCAGCAGCACACCGAACAGCAGCAGCATTGGCCATATGCCCAGCCGGGAATGCCTTACGGCTTGAGTGGCCATTGTTTCCAGTTGCCTTTCAGGCTCCACGCCGAGCCCAGGTAGGCCCACAGCCGTACCGGCGTGGGCAGGGCTTCCACATCGATGTCCGCACGCATGCGCACCACGTAATGCCCTTCGGGGTCCAGCAGTTTGGCATCGATCAGGGGCAGGTCGTACACGTTACCTATATATTCGAGCGCCTCGTTCATGGTGCGAAAACTGAACTGCGCGCCGCTACTGAAGTTCCGCACCAGGTAGTAACGACTCAGGGCATGGTACTGCAGTTTGAAACGCTGCCGGAGTTCGGCCACCTGCTCGGACCACAACCACGGGCGTTCCCGCAGCACCTCGACACGCAGTTCGATCAGCAGCGGCACACCGTTGTGCAGGGCGTCATACAGGGTTTCATTGAAATCAAAATCAACGTGGGCACCCAGCCGGTACACACCATCCACCAGCAGGGTACGGGTATGCGAAATCGTGGTCTCGCGCGCACACAGGGGGGCCGCCAGCAGACACAGCGTCACTAACAGGCACACAGCCCGGCAGGACCGGTAACGAACAGCAAAGGCATCCAGCGTATTTTTCGGGTTTAGCGTCACAGGCTGTATTTTTCAGGCCCTGGTCAGACAGGCAAAATAGAATCCGTCCATGTCATGCTCGCCGGGCAACAACTGGCGCCCCACCGGCTGTACTTTACCCCACTCCGCCTGCAATGGAAGCTCGCTGGCATCCGCGTGCCGCGCCAGGAAAGCCTGCAGGTTATCGCTGTTCTCCTGACGGAATACGGAACAGCTGGTGTACAACAGCATACCGCCAGACGCCAGCAAGGGCCATAACGACTCCAGCAGGTGCTGCTGCTGTTGTGACAGGTTGCGCAAATCGCTGTGGCGACGCAGGCGCTTGATGTCCGGGTGACGACGCACTACGCCACTGGCAGAGCAGGGGGCATCCAGCAGAATACGGTCAAACGGTCGTTTATCCCACCAGCAGGAAGGATCACCGGCATCTGCGGCCAGCAAATCGGCCTGCAGCTGCAAGCGCTGCAGGTTGTCCTGCACTTTCTGTAAACGCCTGGCATCGATATCCAGCGCCAGCAGGTGTTGCAGCCGGGGCGCGGTTTCCAGTATATGCCCTGTTTTGCCACCCGGCGCCGCACAGGCATCCAGCACCCTGTGCCCGGCCTGCACGTTCAGCAGGGGCGCGCACAATTGCGCAGCCGCGTCCTGTACAGATACCCGGCCGGCGCGAAACCCGGGCAGGCTGTCGACCGCGACGGGCCGCTCCAGCCGCAGTGCGGCCGGCGCAAACGCTTGCTCCTGCGCCTCGATACCGGCGGCGCGCAACTGCTGCAGGTACGCCGCCCGTTCCACCTGCATGCGGTTTACGCGCACCACCATCGGGGGGCGTTGATTACCGGCCGCCAGGATCTGCTGCCAGTCCTCCGGCCAGTCCTGTTGCAGGCGTTCAATCCACCAGTCCGGGTACGACCAGCGTGCTACCGCATCCTGGTCAAGGTCCTTCAGCAACCCGGGCGACTGACGCTGGGCATTCCGCAGCACGCCGTTCACCATGCCGACCGCCCACTTCTTGCCCAGCTGACGGGCAACCTCCACGGTCTCGCTGACCGCTGCATGTGCCGGCAGTTCCAGCATCAGCAGCTGGTACAGTCCTACCAGCAGCAAGGCGTGCAGATCGCGGTCTTTTTTCTTCAGCGGCTTGCGCAGCAGGCAGGACAGCAGGGCCTCGAGGCGGAAACTCCAGCGCAGGGTGCCAAACGCCAGTTCCTGCGCCAGCGCGCGCTGGCGCGGGTCATCCAGTGCCGCCAGCTGTTTTTCCAGCAGGCTTCCCAGGGATTCACCCTGATCCAGCACCCGGTGTACGAGCAGTGCGGCGGTTTTGCGGGGCTGGCTGGACACGCTGACCGGGGCTTACCCGAACACCACTCCGTCGACCGAACGGGCATTGAGGAAATCCGCTGCACTGAGCCGTTTCGCACCGGGCATCTGTATCTCCAGCAGGCGCAGACAACCGCTGCCGCAGCCCACATCGATACCCTGTTTGCCGGCGTCCACGACCTGCCCCGGCAACCCGGAACCCTCGATGGCGCGCGCCTTCCAGATACGCAGTGTTTTACCGGCATAACCGGTATGGGCCACCGGCCAGGGATTGAAGGCCCGTACCTGGCGCTCCAGGCGGGCTGCATCCTGCCGCCAGTCGATCCTCGCCTCGCTTTTATCCAGTTTACCGGCATAGGTCACCTGCGCCTCATCCTGGAGCTGCGCTGCAAGCGCATCGGCTTCCAGATCGTCGAGGTGTGTTGCCAGCAGTTCCGCGGCCAGTCGACTCAATCGGTCGTGCAGGCTCCCACCGGTGTCGTCGCTGCGGATCTCCGTCCTCACCTCGGCCAGTACCGGCCCCGAGTCCAGGCCCGCTTCCATCTGCATCAGGCACACCCCCGTCTCGTGGTCCCCGGCAAGAATAGCGCGCTGAATGGGCGCCGCACCGCGCCAGCGCGGCAGCAGGGACGCATGCAGATTCACACATCCGTGGCCGGGCAGATCCAGGACCGCCTGCGGGAGAATCAGCCCATAGGCCACCACCACCATCAGGTCCGGCCGGAGTTCGGCCAGCTGCTGTTGCGCGTCTTCAGGTTTAAGGCTGAGTGGCTGAAAGACCGGGATGTCGTGCTGCAGGGCCAGTTGTTTCACCGGGCCCGCGGCAAGCTTGCGTCCGCGCCCGGCCGGACGATCCGGCTGGCAGTAGACACCCACCACCGGGTGGCGGCTGTCCAGCAGGGCCTGCAGTACGGGTACCGAGAAATCCGGTGTACCCGCGAATACCACGCGCATCGTCATCCCTAGATAACCGGCTCGGCGTGCTGCCCGGAAGGCGGGTCGTCTTCCCCGTGGCGGCGCTGTTTTTCCAGTTTTTTGCGGATGCGCTGCCGCTTCAGTTGCGACAGGTAATCCACAAACAGCTTGCCGTCCAGGTGGTCGATTTCGTGCTGGATACACACTGCCAGCAGGCCCTCGGCCTCCAGCTCGAACGCTTCGCCCTGCCGATCCAGCGCCTGCACCCGGATCCGGTTGGCGCGCTGAACACGCTCGTAGATGCCCGGCACCGACAGGCAGCCCTCGTCCATTTCCTCGTGGCCCGTCGCTTCCAGTATCTCGGGGTTGATGAATACCCGCGGTTCGTCCTGTTCACTGGAAATATCGATCACCAGCACGCGCTGGTGGATGTTGACCTGGGTAGCCGCCAGACCGATACCCGGCGCCTGGTACATGGTTTCAAGCAGGTCATCCACCAGGGTTCGCAGCCGCTCGTCCACCGTGTCCACCTTCCGGGCCCGGGTACGCAGCCGTGGATCCGGGAAATGCAAAATATCGAGAATCGCCATGTGATACAGGTCACAATTTAACAATAGAGATACCTAATATACTCTAACATAATGATCGCCGGGCCGTTTGCGGCGACCCCGAAGTTTTGAAAGCGGGTAATTTTCGCTACACTCCGGCGCTCGGCTGCCGTTAACTATCATCAGATTAGTGCACTGGCACGGTCGCCGGGGCCACCAACAGACAAAAACGGGATTCAGATAAAGGGACGCCTATATGTCGATACTCAAGCCACTGGTACTGGCGCTGGCTGTGCTGGCCACCGCCGTCTACGCCGACCAGGTCGTACTCAGGGACGGACACCCCGACCGCCACGTAGTCGTCAAGGGGGACACCCTCTGGGATATCTCGGAAGAATTTCTCGCCAGCCCCTGGTTGTGGCCGGAAATCTGGTACGTCAACCCGCAGATAGAGAACCCGCACCTGATCTACCCCGGCGATGTCATCACGCTGGTGTACGTGGACGGTAAACCCCAGCTGCGCGTGCAACGCGGCAAGGGCACCTTCAAACTCTCCCCCAGGGTGCGCGAAGAACGCCTCGACAAGGCCATCCCCACCATCCCGATCGACGCCATACAGCAGTTCCTCACCCAGCCACTGGTCGCCGACCAGAGCACCATGGAGAATGCCGCGTACGTGGTCTCCAGTGCCGACGAACACCTGATCACGGGCAGGGGCGACCGTATCTATGCACGCGGACTGGCCGATGGCCAGGGCGACCGTTACCACGTGTTCCGTCCCGGTGATGCCTATGTCGACCCGGTCACCAACGAGGTACTGGGCTACGAGGCCATGTACCTGGGTGACGGCAGTGTGGAAAAATTCGGTGACCCCGCCACGCTGAAGCTGACCAGGACCACGCGCGAGATCAATATCGGCGACCGCCTGATGCCCATGTCGCACGAGGACGTGTACGCCTACTTCACGCCGCATTCACCGGCTGACACGGTAGAAGGCACCATCATATCCGTGGTCGATGGCGTCAGCCAGATCGGTCAGTACCAGATCGTGGTGCTGAACCGCGGCACCCGTGAAGGCGTCGATGTCGGCACTGTGTTTGAAATCCACCAGGCCGGCGACCGCATCATCGACCAGGTCAGCAAGGAACGCAACGCCAGCGTCAAGCTGCCGGACGAAAAGGCCGGCACCCTGATGGTATTCCGCACCTTCGACAAGGTCAGCTTCGGCCTCATCATGAAGGCCACCAGCGCACTGCACGTCGGGGATATCGTCCGCACACCCTGACAGTACACCGGCAAGTACTGGCAAAAGCCGGTACCTTCGGGCATGGTTACCAGCCATGCACCGAGGTACCGGCTTTTTTGGGCCCGCTAACAAATACCTGACGGAGGACCCTCAAGGATGAGGCCGCCAACCCGTTCCCGGCACGAAGCCACGACTGACAACGACGAAACCCGCTTCTGGCTGGCACTGCACCGGGCACCCGGCATCGGCGCGCGCCGCTGCAGCCGCCTGCTTGCCGACGTTGGCGTGCCCTCCGCCATTTTCAGCGCCCCCGCCAGCCAGTTGCGTGCTGCCGGCCTGCGGGAACAGGGCGTCGACGCCCTCACCAGGCCGGACTGGGACGCGGTAGACCGCGACCTGGCGTGGCTGAGCCAGCCCGGCAACGGACTCCTGACCTGCCTGGACCCCGCTTACCCGGCCATGCTGAGGGAAATCCCCGACCCGCCTGCGCTGCTGTTTGTGCACGGCGACCCCGCCTGGCTCCTGCAACCGCAACTCGCCATTGTCGGCAGCCGCAATCCCAGCCATGATGGCGCGGCGCTGGCACAGGAATTTGCCAGCCACCTGAGTGCCTGCGGACTCACCATCACCAGCGGGCTGGCCTCCGGCATCGACGGCGCCGCGCACCGGGGCGCATTGCAGGGCGAAGGCGGCAGTGTGGCGGTGACCGGGACCGGCCTGGACCGGGTCTACCCGGCCAGCCACCGGGAACTGGCCCACCAGATCGCTGAAAACGGTGTGCTGGTATCCGAATACCCGCCCGGCACGGCCCCCCTGCCGGCCAATTTCCCGCGCCGCAATCGCATCATCAGCGGCCTGAGCCTGGGCACCCTGGTGGTCGAGGCCGCGCTGCGCTCGGGTTCCCTGATTACCGCACGCACGGCGCTGGAACAGGGGCGCGAAGTGTTCGCCATCCCCGGCTCCATCCATAACCCGCTGGCGCGTGGCTGTCACGCGCTGATCCGGGAAGGCGCCAAACTGGTGGAGACCGGCGACCATATCCTGGAAGAACTGGCGCCACTGCTGGCGCTGTGCCGCTCACAGCACCCCGACCAGAAGGCTCCCGGAACCGTCGCTGAGCGCGAC
>JALSRZ010000124.1 GCA_026984515.1 Thiohalobacter sp.
CGGGCTGCCCGGAGAGCGGGTCGGTGGCGGGGCTGACCAGGCAATCGACACTTGGCACGCTGGAGAACTGCAGGTTCCAGTGCATGGGCACAAAGACGCTGCCGCGCTGCTGCGCGTCGGAGAGACGGGCACGCACACGGATCTCTCCCCAGGCGCTGCGCAGTTTCACCAGGGCATGGTCTTCGATCGCGTACTGTTCGGCATCGCCGGGGTGCAGCTCGGCGTACGGCTCGACGATATGCCCGGACAGGCGCGGCGACTTGCCGGTGCGGGTCATGGTGTGCCAGTGGTCCCGCACCCGGCCACTGTTCAGTACCAGCGGGTATTCATCCGTGACGGCGTGCGCCGGCTGTGGATCCGCCACGGCGACCAGGCGGGCGCGGCCGCTGCGGGTAAAAAAGCGACCGTCACTGAACATGCGCGCGCTGCCCTGCGGTGCTGCACGGCTTACCGGCCACTGCACGGGCGGCAGGTACTGGTAATCCTCGTCGCTGATGGCGGCCAGGGCGCTGATATCGAAGTCACGCTCGCCGTCATTTTCAAAACCGGACAGGGCCGCGTGCTCGCGCCATACTTCGGCAGCGTGCTGGTAGTCGAAGGCTGCTTCAAAGCCCATGCGCCGTCCCACCTCGCTGATCATCCACCAGTCCGGCCGGGCATCGCCCTGGGTGGGCAGGAAGGCGCGTTGACGCGAGATGCGCCGTTCAGAGTTGGTGACCGTGCCCTCTTTTTCTCCCCAGCTCTGTGCCGGCAGCAGCACGTCCGCGTAGAGTGTGGTGTCGGTATGCTGCACGCAATCCGACACCACCACAAACTCGCATTGTTGCAGGGCGGCACGGACCCGTTGTGTGTCGGGCAGGCTCACCGCCGGGTTGGTGGCCATGATCCATACGGCTTTTACGCGGCCGGTTTCGATGGCCTGGAACAGTTCGACGGCTTTCAGCCCGGGCTGCGCAGGGATGGCAGACGACTGCCAGAAACGCTGCACCCGCTCACGGTGTTCGGCATTGTCGAGTTCCATGTGCGCGGCGAGCTGGTTGGCCAGCCCGCCAACCTCGCGTCCACCCATGGCATTGGGCTGCCCGGTGAACGAAAACGGTCCCATGCCCGGCCGGCCGATCCGGCCGCTCAGCAGGTGGCAGTTGATGATGCTGTTGACCTTGTCGGTGCCGAAGGAAAACTGGTTGATACCCTGGGAGAATACCGTGACCACCCGTTCGGTGCGGGCAAACAGGCGATAGAACTCGCGCAATGCGGCGGCTTCCAGCCCGCAGCGCACGGCGACCGCATCAGGATCGGCGGCCGAACGGCGCGCACTGGCCAGCGCTGCTTCGGCACCCTCGGTGCAGCGTTCTACAAACAGTGTGTTCAGCTCGCCGCTGTCCTGCAGGTAACACAGCAGTCCGTTGAACAGCAGGGTATCGCTGCCAGGCTGCACGGCGAGGTGCAGGTCGGCGATGTCGCAGGTGGAAGTGCGGCGCGGGTCGATCACCACCACCATCAGGTCGGGGTTGTCCTGTTTTGCCTTGCGGATGCGCTGGAACAGTACCGGGTGACACCAGGCGGTGTTGGAACCCGCCAGCACGATCAGCTTGGCGCGTTCCAGGTCCTCGTAGCTGCAGGGCACCGTATCGGTACCGAAGGCGCGTTTGTAACCGGCCACCGCCGAAGACATGCACAGGCGCGAGTTGGTATCAATATTGGCGGAGCCGATGAAGCCTTTCATCAGCTTGTTGGCGACGTAGTAATCCTCGCTCAGCAACTGGCCGGAGACATAGAAGGCCACGGCGTCCGGGCCCTGTAGGTCGATAATACGCCTGAACTCGCCCGCCACCCGGTCCAGGGCACGGCCCCAGTCGGTGCGTTGTCCGTCCACTTCCGGGTAGAGCAGGCGATTGTCCGGCCCGACGGTCTCACCCAGCGCCGCCCCCTTGGAACAGAGCCGGCCGAAGTTGGCGGGGTGTTCGGGGTCTCCGCGCACGCTGACGTTCATGGCTTCGTCGGCGCTGGCCAGCACACCGCAGCCGACGCCGCAGTACGGACAGGTGGTTCGGACTTCCCGGGTATTCATCCGGCCATTATACCTGCGGGCCGAAGGCCGTGATCAGATATCCCGCATCAGCTTGAGCGGCTTGCGCATGCCGGCGATCTTGCAAGCCTGCTGGCCGTAGCCGTACGGAAACAGCGGGCACCGGAGAAAACCCTCGTTATCGAGGCCGATGACCGTACCGTTCACTTCAAAGCTCATCACCTAACTCCGTCCAGTCCGTTACAGTACACTAGGGCCTGTTAACACTATGCGAACAGGCCCTAGAACACCTTGCGCAGGCTGCCGGGCCCGAGCAGTTGCCGGTCAAGAAAGCGCCGGTAATCATCCACTACCGAGCGGTAGATAAAACGCGACCAGGCAGCGCCGGCCAGTACCAGCAACACCAGCCGTATGCTGTCCCACACGCCGGGAAAATCCACGAACACCAGCAGGGTGAGCGGCCAGACATACAGCAGGCCGCGCAAGCCGTGTTTGGCCACGATCAACAGGATACCCGCGAACCGCATCAGGCGTTGCCGGCCCGAGTTGTAACGCGCCAGGAAAACCGCCTGTTGCAGCTCATTGCTCAATGCCCGCCAGCCTGCACGCCTGCCTGGGGCATGGCCGCCAGACCCACCTCACGCGCGTGTGCCTGGAAGGCCGGGTTTTTCCAGAAGAAGGCGCCCGGCATGGTGGTGGGAATCACCAGGACATAGAACAGCGCGCGACCGATCAGCGCGGCTGCGCTGAGTGCCAGTGCGGCCGGCGCCCACAGCACCAGGGCAGGTGCACCGGGCCACACAGATCCCGTAATCAGCAGCGCGGCCACCGCCATCAGGCCGTTACGCAACCAGTAGGTCTTGCCGAAGGTCGTGGTCTGTTCCAGCCAGGCGGCCTGACCTTCGCCGCTATGACGGCGCAGGTAAACGGCATGGCGGTAGAGTCCAAAGGCTTCCAGCGCCAGCCCGGCCAGCGCCAGCCCGGCCAGTACCTGTAGCAGCGCCGTGTAATCGCCGCCCTGCGCGGCCAGCAGCGGCACGAACACCAACGCTACCGCCAGCGCACCCAGGGTCAGCATGCTGGCGTAGAAGCTGCTCAGCACCTGCCAGTGATTCCAGAACGGTCGGGCCGGAATGCGGTAGATACGGTGCATGAAATAGATCGATGCAGGGCCGGCCAGCACGGCCAGCCAGCCGGACAGGTCGCGCACCCCGTCCACCAGGCCCTGCGGGAGCCAGCCGAACAGCTGTGGCAGGCCGCTCAGTACGGCGTAGACACCGAGCAGGTTATAGAACACCGCCACCGCCGCCACTTCCCGGCTGACCGGTGAATGGCGCAGGTTGTTGAACGCCCGGTAGAAGCGGTGTGGCCGCCCGAGGTGCAGGGTGGAAATCACCAGTGCAAAGGTCTGCAAGGCGATCAGGCCGAACAGGGTCACCGGGTAGGCCAGCGGGTGCGCAGCGGCACTCAATGATTCCAGTCCGAACTGCGGCCCGAGGAACAGCAGCAGGAAGGCGCCGACTACCGCCTGGGTAATGAGGGTGAAGATCACCAGCGGGTTCTCACGCGAGCGCAGTTTGCCCAGGTTCCATTGCATCGGCTGCCTGCTGCGTGGCAGGGGTGCGCTGTGGTAACGGCCCTGCCCGCCTTTTACACCCGGGTCGGGTTTTGCATTCTGTTCATCGCGCAGGTACCGGATCGGTGTGCTGTCGGTACGACGCATTTCACGTGGCAGGCTGCGGGTCTGCTGGAAGCGGATATTGGGGTGGGTAATGGAGGTGTCCGGGAAGCCGGGAATGCCGGTGGCCAGCTGTTCGCGGTGTTCCGGCGTGGTTTCGATCACACCGAAATCCAGCGCGCCGCCGAGGCAGGCGGACGCGCAGGCGGGCTTCAAACCGACTTCCAGGCGGTCGACACACATGTTGCACTTGGAAACATGGCCGGCAACCGGGTCCAGCTGCGGGGCGTTGTAGGGACACACCCAGGTGCAGTAACCACAGCCGAAACAGATGTCCGGGTCCTGTAACACGGCACCGTACTCGGCGAACTTGGTATAGGCGCGTGTCGGGCAGCCCTTGAGACACACCGGGTTGTCGCAGTGGTTGCAGGCCATGGAAATGTTCAGGCGCGCCACCGCCGGGTAGCTGCCGCCTTCCAGGTAACCCACCGAACGGAATGCCAGGTGTGCGGGGGTGTCGTTCTTTTCCGCACAGGCGGCTTCACAGGCGTGGCAGGCAATACAGTTGTCCGCATTGAAATAGAACCCATGCTGTTTATAACGATCGGGATTGTCACCGACGCTGCTGTCGCCGTTGATGTTCAGGCTCTGGCCGGCGAGCGGATCGTTTTCACCGACCAGCTGGATGGGTTTGCCGTAGCAGTTGGTCTGCGGGGCTTCGACCTGCGGCACAAAGGCGTAGTCCGGTTCGTTGTCCCTGACGTTATACATGCGCACTGTCACCCGTTATCCTGCGGCTGGTATAGGACATGCTAGTAAGCTCTGGCAGCGAGGTTGATCGCGGCGGCGGCCTGCTGGTCTTCCACCGGCTCCACGCGCACTGCGCACTGTTTATATGCGGGCTGGCGCGAGTGCGGGTCGAGCAGGCCGAGGCTGACGCGGTTGACGCATTCGTGGTAATGGAACGGCACAAAGATCATGTTGCGCGGTACACGCTGGGTGCACTGCACCATCACGATGGCATCCCCGCGCCGGGATACCAGGCGCGCATAAGCGCCGTGTTCGACACCGAACTCCGCGGCAGCGTCGGGGTTCATTTCCATATAGGGAGTCGGGCTGAACTTGTTCTGGTTGCCCAGTTTGCCGGTGCGCGTGCGGGTATGGAAATGCTCGACCACGCGGCCGCTGTTCAGCCACAGCGGGTATTCGTCGTCCGGGCGCTCGTTGTTATCGACAAACGGCAGCGGGATCAGCTTCGCCCTGCCATCGGGGTGCTGGAACACGCCGTCGGTGTACAGGCGCTTTGCCCCCGTTTTCTCACCGTCACGGCAGGGCCACTGCAAACCGCGCTGTTGCTCGATGCGGTCATAGCTCATGCCGGATATATCCAGCATGCGGCCTTTCGACAGTCGCTTCATTTCCTCGAACGCCTGTTCGGTGGTTTCGGGGAAGTGCGGCTTTTTGTCACGCTCGATGCGCTTCGCCATTTCGTTGAAGATCCAGAAATCCGGCTTTGAGTCGCCAAACGGTGGCATCACATTGCGGATCAGGTTGACACGGCGCTCGGTGTTGGTGAACACGCCTTCCTTTTCGGCCCAGATGGCAGCCGGCAGGAACACATGGCTGTACTCATTGGTTTCCACGTCGGCATAGGCGTCCTGCACTACCAGGAATTCCAGCTTCTCCAGCGTCTTGCGGATGCGCGCGGTATTGGGCATGGACGTCATCGGGTTGGTGGCGATCAGCCACAGGCCCTTGATCTGCCCGGTCTCGATCGCGGGCAGAATATCGGTCATGAACAGGCCGCGCTTCGGCGGGAAAAAGTCCTCGTCGATGCCCCAGAACTCGGCGATCTCCCTGCGGTCCTGTTCCTTTTCCAGTGCGCGGTATCCCGGCAGGCCGGAACAGGACGACCACTCGCGGGTCCCCATGGCATTGCACTGGCCGGTGATGGACAGGCTGCTGCCGCCGGGCTTGCCGATGTTACCGGTCACCAGGTTCAGGTTGTTGATGGCGACCACGCCGTCGGAACCGTGCGTGGACTGGTTGATGCCCATGGTCCAGATGGTCATGGCGGCACCGGCTTTGGCATAGACCCGCGCGACGTTGCGAATGGTATCTTCGTCGATGCCGCAGATCTTCGAGGCCGTAAGCGGGTCATAGTCCTGCACCGTTTCCCTGAATGCCTCGAAATCGGTGGTGTGGGCACGGATATAGTCCTCGTCCTGCAGGCCTTCTTCCAGGATGACAAACGCCAGGCTGTTTAACAGCACGACATCGGTGCCGGGACTGATGGGCAGGTGCAGGTCGGCATTCTGCGCCAGCATGGTCACGCGCGGATCGACCACGATCAGGGGGAAATGCCGTTTCTCGCGCGCCTCGCGCATGCGCCAGTAGATGATGGGGTGCTGTTCCGGCAGGTTGGAGCCGATGGCCAGCAGGCAGTCCGTGTGTTCAAAATCGTCGTAGCATCCCGGCGGGCCGTCCGAACCAAAGGAACGTTTGTAGCCCGACACGGCCGACGCCATGCACAGGGTGGTATTGCCGTCGTAGTTGTTGGTCCCGACCACACCGCGCGCCAGCTTGCCCAGGGTGTAGAACTCCTCGGTCATGATCTGGCCGGTGGAAACGATGGCAAAGGCATCGCGACCGTGCTGTTCCTGGATGCGCTGGATCTCCGACGCCGTTCTGTCCAGCGCTTCGTCCCAGCCCGCTTCGCGGAACGGTTCATGAATGCGGTCTCGCAGCAAGGGCACCCGGCCACGACCGCCGCTTTCAAACAACTCGTACTCAAAGATCCCCTTGATGCACAGCTTGCCGCGGTTCACATCGGCATCACCGACACCGCGCGCGGAGACCGCCTTGCCGTCGCGGTTCAACCCGACTTCGATAGCGCAGCCGGTCGAGCAGTAGCCGCAGGTGGTGTACTTCCACTCCACCGCGCCCTTGTCGGCGAGTTTTATGGGGTTCTTTTTGTTGCGTCCGAACAGCATGCTTTTTTACCTGGCTCCTGCCAATAAATTATCCGTCACGGGAAGAGCAGGTACTGCAATGCAGGCCGCCGGGCCGGGCATTCGCGCCGGGCGCCTTGCGCACGCCTGCGCCTGAAGCCCGACGCGAATGCCCGGCCCGGCGGCCGTATCGAAGCCACTACTCTCAACCCTCTCAGGTGTCAGGACAGCCCTCATCCGGCAGCAACGACAACATCACCACGTTACCCTCAATCTTCACCGGGAAACGCGCCGCACACCCTTCATCCGGCGCCACTGCCACACCTGTATCCAGCCCGATCTTCCAGTCGTGCAGCGGACAGGCCACCTTCTTGCCGTGTACAATACCCTGCGACAAGGGTCCACCCTTGTGCGGGCACTTGTCGCGCAGCGCAAAGACCTCATCATCCACGGTACGAAACACCGCGATGTCACCCTCGGCACGACTCACCACCCGCGCACCCTGGCGCGGAATGTCCTCAACCTTGCCGACCTCAATCCAGTTAGCATCACTCATGTCTTTACCCTACCTGCCTGATCGGCGTGAATTCGTGCGCTTCGCTGCCTTCGGCGCGTTCGGCCCACGGATCGGCCTGGGCAAACTTCTGCGCATACAGGAAGCGCTCGGCCAGTGCCTTGCGACCCTCGTCATCCTCGACAATCTTCTCTTTCACGTAGCTCAGGCCGACACGCTCCAGCCAGGGCGCGGTACGCTCCAGGTAGTGCGCTTTCTCGCGGTACAACTGCATGAAGGCTGCTGCGTACTCCTTGACTTCTTCCGGCGTCTTCACCGCACACAGGTAGTCGGTAGCGCGTACCTTGATACCGCCGTTACCGCCTACGTGCAGCTCGTAACCGGAATCCACACAGACCACACCAAAGTCCTTGATGGTGGCTTCGGCACAGTTGCGCGGACAGCCGGACACGGCCATCTTGTACTTGTGCGGCGTCCAGCTGCCCCAGGTCATTTTCTCCAGGGCGATACCCATCTGCGTCGAGTCCTGGGTACCGAAGCGGCACCACTCCTTGCCTACACAGGTCTTCACGGTGCGCAACGCCTTGCCGTAGGCGTGCCCGGATACCAGGCCGGCTTCATTCAACTCGCCCCAGATCTTCGGCAGCTCTTCCTTTTTCAGACCAAACAGGGAAATCCGCTGCCCACCGGTGATGTGCACGGTCTTGACCTGGTATTTCTCCGCCACTTCGGCGATCGCCTTGAGTTCCGCCGGCGTGGTCTCGCCACCCCACATGCGGGGAATGACCGAGTAGGTGGCGTCCTTCTGGATGTTGGCGTGGGCGCGCTCGTTGATGAAACGTGACTGACTGTCGTCCCTGAATTCACCCGGCCACTGGCACAGCAGGTAGTAGTTGAGCGCGGGACGGCATTTGGCGCAGCCGTCCGGCGTTTTCCATTCCAGGAATTTCTGGGTCGCCGGGATGTCTTTCAGTTCGTTGTCACAAATCGCCGCGCGGATTTCGTCATGGGTGAACTCGGTACAGCCGCACAGCGGTTTCTTGGCCGGCGAGGCGGAATAATCACCGCCCAGCGTATGCGCCAGCAGCGCTTCCACCAGGCCGGTGCAGGAACCGCAGGAACTGGAGGCCTTGGTGTGCGCACGCACATCCTCCAGCGTGAACAGATTCTTCCCGGTGATGGCGCTGACGATGTCGCCCTTGCAGACCCCGTTGCAGCCGCAGATCTCGGCCGTGTCGGACATTGCCGCTACGCGGTTGTCGTCGCCATGCCCGGAATCCCCCAGGTGCGCCTGGCCGAACAGCAGGTGGTCGCGCAGGTCCGACACATCCGTGTCGTCGCGCATCATTTCAAAGTACCAGGTCCCGTCGATGGTGTCGCCGTACATCACGGCGCCGACAATGCGGTTGTCGCGCAGTACGACCTTCTTGTACACACCGCGACCGGGATCCTGCAACACCAGTTCCTCGGTATCCTCGTCGCCGTGGAAATCACCGGCCGAGAACAGGTCGATACCGGTGACCTTCAGCTTGGTGGACGTCACCGAACCTTCATAGCGGGCGATACCCAGGTGCGCAAGGTGGTTGGCGCACACCTTGGCCTGCTCGAACAGGGGTGCTACCAGGCCATAGGTCTGCCCGCGGTGCTGCACGCATTCGCCGACGGAATAGATGCGCGGGTCGAAGGTCTGCATGGTGTCGTTGACCACGATACCGCGTTCGCAGTGCAGGCCGATTTTTTCAGCCAGTTCAATATTCGGCTTGATGCCGACCGCCATCACCACGATGTCGGCGGGAATCTCCAGGCCGTCCCTGAAACGCACTGCCTCGACCCGCTCCTTGCCCAGCACTGCCTCGGTCTGGGCCTCCATCAGGAACTTCATACCCTTTTCTTCCAGCGAAGCCTTCAGCAGTGCGCCGGCGGGCTTATCGAGCTGGCGTTCCATCAGGGTATCCATGAGGTGCACCACGGTCACGTCCATACCCTGCTTCATCAGACCGTTGGCCGCTTCCAGGCCCAGCAGTCCGCCACCGATCACGACGGCCTTGCCGCCTTCCTTTTTCGCGGCATCCAGCATCGTATCGACGTCGGCGATATCGCGGAAAGCGATCACACCGTCCAGTTCGTTGCCAGGAATCGGGATTATGAACGGGTTGGATCCGGTAGCAATGATCAGGCGGTCGTACTTCTCTTCCGTGCCGTCGGAAGCACGCACCATGCGCTGCGCGCGGTTGACTTCCTCAACCCACTTGCCCTTGTGCAGGGTAATGCCGTTGTCCGTGTACCACTGCTCGTCGTTGAGCATGATCTCATCGATGGTCTTTTCACCGGCCAGCACCGGTGACAGCAGGATACGGTTGTAGTTACCGTAGGGCTCGCCGCCGAACACGCTGATGTCATACTGCCCGGGCGACAGCTTCAACAGTTCTTCGAGGGCGCGCACACCGGCCATGCCGTTGCCGATTAAAACGAGTTTCTCTTTCATGGATCTCTTCCAGTTCCGGGTTTACTGAAGGTTTAGCAAGCGCCGTGCCAGCCCCGAAAAATGATATTTATCACTTTCATTACAACCAGTTATAGAAAAATCGCCAAGGGGGTGCACCGCCCGGGCCGGGCCTCACGCACTACATTAGTGCACTCTAATACACTAATGCCTTTGCATGGCGCATTCATCGACGCCCGGACAGTCCGCCACCCTGGTCCGGCCGCGCTGACCGGCACCGGAAATCGCTGGCGCGCCGGTCAGCGGTTCAGACGAAAGCTGCTACCGTTACAGTGCCTTAGGGCTTTTACACGCCATCCACAGCCGCTCCGGTGCGTTGCTTCAGATACCCGGCCCCGATCGCATGGCACACTCCTTGCTGAATGGCTTCAGCATTGAGTGACTAATGGGGAAGACCGGCATCATGCAAGACTCGGGGTTCAAGCTATTTTCGTTTTCCGGCAAAACGCGCATCCTGCACCTGTCGTGGTTTGCTTTCTTCCTGAGCTTTTTCGTCTGGTTCAACCACGCGCCGCTGCTCGGCGCCATGCGTGACAGCTTCGGCCTCAGCGACCAGCAGGTCAAAACCCTGCTGATCCTGAACGTCGCCCTGACCATCCCGGCGCGCATCATCATCGGCATGCTGGTGGATGCGTTCGGGCCACGGCGTATCTACTCGGGGCTGCTGTTCGTTTCCGCCTTCCTGTGTTTCGGTTTCGCCATTGCCGATGATTACGAGCAACTGGCCCTGATGCGCTTCCTGCTGGGCTTTGCCGGCGCGGGTTTTGTCATCGGCATCCGCATGATCACCGAGTGGTATCCCGCCAGGCAGGCCGGCGTTGCACAGGGTATCTACGGCGGCTGGGGCAACTTCGGCTCGGCCGGCGCGGCGCTGATCCTGCCCACGCTGGCCCTCGCCTTCGGCGGCGACGACGGCTGGCGCTACGCTATCGGCACCACCGGCGTGCTGGCGCTGCTCTACTCGGCGGTATACTTCTTTGCCACCAGCGATACCCCCAAAGGCTCCACCTACTTCAAGCCAAAACGCAACGGCGCACTGGAAATCACCAGCCCGGGTGACTTCTTCCTGTACCTGCTCATGAACATCCCGCTGTACGCTGCGCTGGCGGTACTGGCCTGGAAACTCAGCCCGGCCAACCTCGGCATGCTCGGTGAAGCGGTGGTGGATATCATCTACGCGATACTGGGCAGCCTGTATCTGTTCCAGACCGTTCGCATCTACCAGATCAACGGTCATGTATTCAAACAGGCCGTGCCGGAAATCGAGCGCTACCGCTTCAAACAGGTGGCCGTACTCGACCTCGCCTACATGGTCACCTTCGGCTCGGAACTCGCCGTGGTCTCTATGCTGCCGCTGTTCTTCCAGGATACCTTCAAACTGTCCACCGTCGAGGCCGGCCTGATTGCGTCGGTGTTTGCCGGGCTGAACCTGGTCATGCGCCCGGCCGGCGGCTGGATCAGCGACCGTTTCGGTCGCAAGCGTTCGCTGGTTGTCATCATGGCCGGCCTGGCGCTTGGCTACCTGTTGATGAGTTATATCGACAGCAGCTGGTCGGTGGCCGCCGCTGTGGCTGCGGTCATTTTCTGCTCAATATTTGTGAACGCAGGCAACGGTGCCGTGTTCGCCGTCATCCCGCTGGTCAAGCGCCGTCTCACCGGGCAGATCGCCGGTATGGCCGGTGCCTTTGGCAACGTGGGCGGTGTGACCTTCCTGACCGTATTGTCCTTTGTCGCTCCCGGTGTCTTTTTCCTGGTGATCGGGGGTGCTGCCGTGGTGGTACTGTTTGCCGTGCTGTTTTTCCTCGATGAACCCGAGGGGCATATGACGGAAGTGCTGCCGGACGGCACGGTGCAGATGATCAGGGTGAGTTAATGTGACATCATCCTGCCATGTCTGAACTTACCGTCATTGCCGGGCAGCACTCCGAGGCTGGTATAAAAGAAAGTAACGACGACTCCTGCGGGATTCGTATTCCGGAAGGCACACTGTTAACAGACAAGGGGGTGGCTGCAGTCATCGCCGACGGCATGAGCGGCAGCGAGGCCGGCCGCGTAGCCGCCGATTCCTGTGTCAAGGGTTTCCTGAACGACTATTTCAGCACGCCCGATTCCTGGACGGTCGAAACCTCCGGTGAAAAGATCCTCGGCGCGCTGAACAGCTGGCTGTACAGCCAGGGCCACCAGCAGTACGGCACCCCGCGCGGGCTGGTGACCACCCTCAGCGTGCTGGTGATCAAGTCCACCACGGCCTACCTGTTTCACGTGGGCGATACCCGCATCTACCGCCTGCGCGACTACCAGCTGGAACAGCTGACCCGCGATCACCGCACCCGGGTCAGTGCCGACAAGAGCTACCTCAGCCGCGCCATGGGCATCGATGTGCACCTCGATATCGACTACCGTTCCTTCGTGGTCGAAAAAGGCGATGCCTACCTGCTGACCACGGACGGCATCCATGACTTTGTCGACGACACCACGCTGAAACGCCTGGTCATCGAAAACCTGAAAACGCCCGAGCAAGGGGTCGGGGCCATTATCCGCAAGGCCGCGCTGAATAACAGTAACGACAACCTGAGTGCGCAACTGCTGTATATCGACGACCTGCCGGCCGGTAACGAGCATGAGTTTTTCCGCAAACTCACCCGGCTGCCTTTCCCGCCACCACTGGAACCCGGCATGGTGCTGGACGGCTACCGCATCCTGCGCGAACTGCACGCCAGCAACCGTACCCAGGTGTACCTGGCGCTGGACACGGAAACCGATACCCGGGTGGTGCTCAAGACGCCGTCGGTGAACTTCGAGGACGATCCCGAATTCATCGACCAGTTCCTGCACGAGGAATGGGCGGGCAAGCGCCTGAACAATGCGCACATACTGAAAGTGCTGGAGCCGCACGGCCGCCGCCAGTGCCTGTACTATGTCACCGAGTACGTGGAAGGCAGGACCCTGCGCCAGTGGATGCACGACCACCCGCAGCCATCGATCGACGAAGTACGCAACATCATCGAACAGCTCACGCGCGGGCTGCGTACCATGCACCGGCAGGAAATGATCCACCAGGACCTGAAACCCGAAAATATCATGATCGACACGCACGGTGTGGTAAAGATCATCGACTTCGGTTCGACCAAGATCGCAGGCATC
Source organism: Thiohalobacter sp. (assembly GCA_026984515.1). Classification (GTDB taxonomy): domain Bacteria; phylum Pseudomonadota; class Gammaproteobacteria; order DSM-19610; family DSM-19610; genus Thiogranum. The sequence continues at coordinate 12,820 of JALSRZ010000124.1, forward strand.
TCGGAAATCACTACCCCGCTGGACCGCGACAACATCCTTGGCACGCGCAACTACACCGCACCGGAATACCTGCGCGGCCACGGCGGCAGCAACCGCTCGGATATCTATTCACTGGGGGTTATCGCCTACGAAATGCTGTGCGGCAAACTGCCTTATCCGAAGGAGCTTACCGAACGCAACATGAACAGGCTGCATTACGTTTCCATCCGCCATCACAACAAGGCCATCCCGGCCTGGGTCGACGGCGCGCTGATGAAAGCGGTTGCCATCAACCCGAAGCGCCGCCACAGCCTGCTGTCCGAGTTTGTCTACGACCTCTCGCACCCGAATGAAACTTACACCCGCCTCGACCAACAGCCGCTGATCGAACGCAACCCGGTCGCCTTCTGGCGCGCACTGGCGATTATTTTCCTGGGGACGACAATCGCGGCACTGGTGTTGTAGACGACCATCGGCATCCCGGCGCAGGCCGGTATGACGGTTGGGGGGATCAGATCTCCCGCGTGGCCAGGAAACGCACGTCCGGGTAACGTTCCAGCGCCAGTTCGAGGTTCACGCGTGTCGGCGCGATGTAGACCAGCTCCCCCGCCTGGTCGATGGCCAGGTTGTCGTAGGCCTTGTCGCGGAACTTCTGCAGCACCTTCTCGTCCCCGCACTCGATCCAGCGCGCGGTAGCAACCGAAACCGCCTCGAAAATACATTCGACCTTGTATTCATCCTTGAGGCGCTGCGCCACCACGTCGAACTGCAGCACACCGACCGCACCCAGGATCAGCTCATTGTTTTTCAGCGGCCGGAACAGCTGCGTGGCGCCTTCCTCGCTGAGCTGGTCCAGCCCTTTCTGCAGGGCCTTCATTTTCAGCGGGTCCTTGAGCACGGCACGGCGGAACAGTTCGGGCGCGAAGTTGGGTATGCCCGTGTACTTCAGTTCCTCGCCCTGGGTGAAGGTATCGCCGATGCGGATAGTGCCGTGGTTGTGCAGGCCGATGATGTCACCGGGCCAGGCTTCCTCGACATGCCCGCGATCGGACGCCAGGAAAGTCAGCGCATTGGCGACCTGTACATCACGACCGATGCGCACGTGGCGCATTTTCATACCCTTCCGGTAGCTGCCCGAACAGACCCGGAAGAAGGCGATACGGTCACGGTGCTGCGGGTCCATGTTTGCCTGGATCTTGAACACGAAGCCGGTGAGCTTGTCTTCCAGCGGGTCTACATCGCGCGACGTGGTCTGGCGCGGCAAGGGGGACGGCGCGTGTTCGACAAAATGATCCAGCAATTCCTGCACACCGAAGTTGTTGATCGCCGAACCGAAAAACACCGGCGACAGTTCGCCGCGCAGGTAGGCTTCCCGGTCAAAGGCATGACTGGCGCCCTGCACCAGTTCGATCTCTTCGCGCAGTTCCCCGGCCTGGCTGCCCAGCACTTCGTCCAGCAACGGGTTGTCGAGCCCGTTGATCACGGTGGCATCCTGGCGTTTGCTGCTGTCCCCGGGTTTGTGCAGGTGCACCTGGTCGCGCTCGATGTGGTAGACACCCTTGAAGCGCTTACCCATGCCAATGGGCCAGGTAACCGGCGCACAGTCGATGTTCAGCACGCTCTCGACCTCGTCGAGCAGGTCGATGGCATCGCGTCCCTCGCGGTCGAGCTTGTTGATAAAGGTAAAGATCGGCGTGGTACGCAGGCGGCAGACTTCCATCAGCTTGATGGTGCGCGCTTCCACACCCTTGGCGACGTCGATCACCATTAGCGCCGAATCCACGGCGGTCAGGGTGCGGTAGGTGTCTTCGGAAAAGTCCTCGTGCCCCGGTGTGTCCAGCAGGTTGACCATGGCGTCCCGGTAGGGAAACTGCATGACCGACGAGGTCACGGATATGCCACGCTCCTTTTCCATCGCCATCCAGTCCGAGGTCGCGTGCCGGGCGGCCTTGCGGCCCTTGACCGTGCCGGCCAGCTGGATGGCGCCGCCGAACAGCAACAGCTTTTCGGTCAGCGTGGTCTTGCCCGCGTCGGGGTGGGAGATGATGGCGAAGGTGCGGCGGCGCTGCGCCTCCTCGGTGATACTGCTCATGTTCAGGGTTGCCGGGTAACCAAAACCCCTATTTTACCCCAGCGGCGGGCTTTTTGCTCAGGGAGGCGTGCCGTTGAGTACCGCCTGCTCCAGCAATAACAGATCGGCTGCGTTCAGCAGGCCATCCCGGTTGATATCCGCCAGTGCCGAATCCAGTGTAGTGGGTTGATCGATACCGGCTACCAGGCGTGTCATGACGACCAGGTCCCCGGCGTTGATGAGACCGTCCGGCGCACTGCGTGGACCCACGTCCCCCTTGTCGGAACGGGTGGGGTCCAGGCCGTAGACATGGACCTCGTCACCGTCCGTGACACCGTCCTGGTCGCTGTCCGGATCGATCGGGTCGGTACCGAGATTGAATTCATCGAGGTTCGACAGCCCGTCCGTTTCGAAGTCACCGGTGGCGGTTTCGTTCAGGGAACCGAAACTGGCAAACTCCCAGTTGTCCGCCAGTCCATCCGTGTCGGTGTCCCCGGGGCCATAAATGGTAACGGTCGCGGTGGCGCTGCCCGTCTTGCCCAGGCTGTCGACTGCCGTGGCCGTGAGCACGTGCACGCCTTCACTCAACTGGGTGAACACACTGGCACCGCTGCCCAGCGCACCGTCCAGGCTGGAGGACCAGGTCAGCGAGGCAGCGACATCACCGTCTTCGGTGTCCGTGGCGCCGGCCTGCAGACTGATGGTGTCGGTATCGGTGAACGCACTGCCATCAGCCGGACTGACCAGGGTCACTACCGGCGGGTTATTGAACACCACGTTGAGCACAAAACTTTCGCTGGCGCTGCTGGTGGCGTCCGAAACCGTAACGTCAATCGTCGTGGCGCCACTGCTACCGACCAACGGGGTAATGGTCAGGGTGCGTGTGTTGCCGCTGCCGGCAAAGGACATGCCCGCCGCGTCCACAATCGCGCTGTCGGACGAAGCGGCCTGCAGCGTCAGGCTGGAAACGGCCGTATCGTTGTCCGTAATCCGGAACGTAAGCTGGATGGCCTCACCATCATGGGTGCTCTGGTCGCCCAGCACCGTGATCACCGGTCGCGCATCGGCAAAGGTGTTCCAGCTGATATCCTGGAACAGCTGTAACGCGAGGCCCGGGCCGGACTTGGGCCCGGTATCGAAGGGTTCCATCAGCTCATTGGGCGCCAGGGTGTTGCTGAAGTGCGAAACAGAAGACCCGCCCTCTGCCGGATTCGGCGCGTACATGCGAATATGTCCGGAATTTACTCCGGCCGAGTAATTCCCGACCAGGGCTGTTACATTCGGCCCCACCCAGTGCAGGTCGCCGGTGTCCGTCGATGAGGCCAGACGCTGCGCATCGGTCATGCCGTTACTGCCCCAGGTCTTCTGGCTCGGGGTGTGGTCTTCGAGATTCAGCATATAGGCATCGTTAAGACCGAGCGCCTTTGCCCCTGTACTCAGATTGACATAGGTCTGGAAACCCAGCCCGTGACCCAGTTCGTGCAGCACCACGCTGAGTAATTCGAAGGTGTTCGCCGGCCTGACACCGTCCAGCCCGTAGTACCAGTTGTAACCGTTGAGGCAGTTATTGTTGTTGTCTATATCACCGTTAAAGGTTGCAGTAATATCCGCTGCGCTGGTGACCAGATCAGAACCCGCCAGGGCGTTGCCCTCCGCGACCGAATACCAGGTGGATGCAACCGGGCTGTTGGGAAAATCCCTGACGATCGTTGTTGCCCCCGCAGACCCCAGCACAGCCGAAGTAGCGCTACAGGTCAGCGGATCGAATTTCGCCTCCACGACGATATCCACGTTGCTGTTGATAATGGAGGCCCATATCTTTGCCGCGTGCTGGAACACAAACAGGCGTTGCTCGCCCAGCGTGGTGCCGGGGTTCAACCCGACCGGCTGCACCGGGGCAGGGTCATTGAATCCCTCGCCAGGCCCGTCAAGGTTGGATATCACGATCTGTGTAGCGTCAACGGACCCGCTAAAGAGGCCGGCAGAAAGGACCGCAAGGAAAATGCCGGCAAGTACACGCAGGCTCATGGCGAGGGCTCTTTGGGCAGCGTGGAATAATCGACAATGGTCGCCTTTCCATGTTCATCAATGGTGGCGACCGGCGCGGTCTGGAAACGTCCCTGCAGGTCTACGCTCGTACCCTTGTCGGTCGTTACTTCGACCAGGCCTTCCGAGGATGTGTTCAGTATCTTGCCCAGCGCCTCGCGTATTTCCGGCTCCAGCGGTGCCCGGCGTGGCGCAGGCTGGGCGTGGTCATTGGGCGTCGCCGCACCGGCCATACGCTCCGGGGCAGCCGCTGTGTCCGGAGTCTGTTCGCGATCCTGTGTGGTTCGGGCAGGCGGGGGCAAGGCGGATTTGCCCGCAACCGCGGGGGGGCTTTCCGGCCGGGAACCGGATGACAGCAGGTACACCAACCCCCCTGCCAACACGATGATCAGCACCCACCAGACTGTTCTTTTGCTCACTGTTCCAACCGACCCCGACGACTGCGTATTTGTTATTAATTACTGCAGCTACACTATACCATTACTGTGTTGCATGACCATAACTACGGCGCAATAAACTGGATTACATATTTATTATATCTATTTGTTATTTATTAATATTTTTTCATTACTGGCAAAGCGCGGTGATCGCGCGCAATGAAACCAGGCGGTCAGGGATTACTGCGTTACCTTGTTCTTCACAATGACGAAGTAACCAACGGTTCTCTATCTGTTTTTCCTGATGGAATGACAGGCAAAAGTAACGGGCCGCCCGCCAGACACCGTCACTGAATTCATTTCACCGGCAGGTTCAGCGCCAGCAGCAACGCGTCCTCGCGCCCGTCTTCGGCCGGGTAATAATTGGGCCGCACGCCGACCTCGTTAAAGCCCAGTTTTTCGTACAACCGGATGGCGCCGCGGTTGGAGGGTCGTACTTCCAGCATCAGGGTATCCGCGCCGTGCCGGCGGGCCAGTCGCTGAAAGTGCCGGAGCAACAGACTGCCGATCCCCTGCCTTTGCGACTCGGGGCGCACGGTCAGGTTAAGGATATGCGATTCGCCCGCGGCCGCGCTCATCACCCCGTAGCCCAGCAGCGTGTGCTCGTTTTCGTAACACCAGCAGCAGTAACCCACCCGCAGGCAATCGCGGAAAATGCCTTCCGTCCAGGGAAAATCATAGGCCCGGGTCTCGATCTCCATCACGGCGCCGAGATCATCCGGGGTCAGCGGCCGGATCCCGGTACCCCGGTTGACCAGGATGGCGCTCACCCGTTCGGCTCCTGCAGGGTCCTCACGGCCAGTTGCAGGTCCTGCCAGGACTTGCGCTTTTCCAGCGGCGAACGCAGCAGGTAGGCCGGGTGGTAGGTTGCGATCAGCGGGATGCCGGTATCGCGGAAGCGGTGCACTTCACCGCGCAGCTTGCCGATAGGGGTCTGGGTATTGAGCAGGTTCTGCGCGGCAATGCGGCCCACGGCCAGGATCAGCCGGGGCCGGATCAGTTCGATCTGGCGCAACAGGTAGGGTTCGCAGCACACCACTTCCTCCGGTCCGGGATCGCGGTTATTGGGCGGTCGGCATTTGAGGATGTTGGCGATGTACACCTGCTCGCGCTGCAGACCCACCGCCTGCAGCATGGCATTCAACAGCTGACCGGCGCGGCCGACAAACGGCTCACCCTGCTGGTCTTCATCATGGCCCGGCGCTTCACCGATGATCAGCCAGTCCGCGTTGCGGTTGCCCACTCCGAAAACGGTCTGCGTGCGACTGCCGTGCAGGTCGCACAGGCGACAGTCGCTGACCCGTGCCTCCAGTGCCGGCCAGTCCAGCCCGACCACGTCCGATGACGCGGCGAATACGTCAGGCGTCGGCGCCTCCGGCACCGCTTCCGGGGAAGCTGTCGCCGCGGCTTGCGGCTCCACCGCCAGCGCAGGCTCCGCCTGCCGCGCAGTCCAGGCCTGAATACCCATCGCTTCCAGGTACTGCAACTGCTGTTCGCGGCTGATGCTCACCCTGTTACCCTGCTGCACACCTACACATCACCCAGCTGCGGATGCTCGCGTCCCTGCGGCTGAATGATCTTGTTCAGCGCGTTCACGTAGGCGCGCGCCGAGGCGATCACGATATCGGTATCCGCCCCCTGCCCGTTGACGATGTGCCCGCCCTTTTCCAGCCGCACGGTCACTTCGCCCTGTGCATCCGTGCCACTGGTGATGTTATTGACCGAGTACAGCTGCAGCTCGGTACCGCTGCTGACAATCGTTTCAATCGCCTTGAAGGCGGCGTCCACCGGGCCGCCGCCCGCCGCGCTCGCGCGGCGTTCCTCGCCGTTGATGTTCAGGGTGATTTCCGCGTTCGGCGTTTCGCCGGTTTCCGAACAGACGCGTAACGACAGCAGCCTGAACTGCTCGTTGACTGCATCGAGGCCGGCCTCGGTAACCAGCGCCTGCAGATCCTCGTCGTAGATTTCGTGTTTCTTGTCGGCGAGATCCTTGAAGCGCGCAAACGCTTCATTCAGCGCTTCTTCGGAATCGAAGCTGATACCCAGCTCTTCGAGGTGGGAACGGAAGGCATTACGCCCGGAGTGTTTGCCCAGCACGATACGGTTGGCGGTCCAGCCGACATCCTGTGCACGCATGATTTCGTAGGTCTCGCGGCTTTTGAGCACCCCGTCCTGGTGAATCCCCGACTCGTGGGCAAAGGCATTGGCGCCGACGATGGCCTTGTTGGGCTGTACCGCGAAACCGGTCACGCTGGAGACCAGGCGCGAACAGGTCATGATCTCGGTGGTATCCAGGCGCGTATCGCAGCTGAATACATCCCCGCGGGTACGCACCGTCATCGCCACTTCCTCCAGTGCGGCATTGCCCGCGCGCTCGCCCAGACCATTAATGGTGCATTCCACCTGGCGGGCACCGTTCAACACCGCAGACAGGGAGTTGGCCACTGCAAGCCCGAGGTCGTTGTGACAGTGCACCGAAAATACTGCTTTGTCGGAATTGGGCACGCGCTCGATGAGGCTGCGGATCAGTTCACCGAACTGGTGCGGGAGGTTGTACCCCACGGTATCCGGAATATTGACCGTGGTGGCGCCGGCCTCGATCACGGCTTCGAGCACCCGGCAGAGAAAATCCGGTTCCGAGCGGCCGGCGTCTTCCGGCGAAAACTCCACGTTGTCCGTATAGTTGCGCGCCCGCTTCACCGCCCTGACCGCCTGCTCCAGCACCTGGTCGGGCTCCATGCGCAGCTTCATTTTCATGTGGATGGGTGAAGTTGCGATAAAGGTATGGATGCGCGCCGAAGCCGCCTCCTTCAGTGCCTCGCCGGCGCGGTCGATATCGCGGTCCAGCGCGCGCGACAGCCCGCACACGGTGGAATCCCGCACGGCGCGCGCCACGGCCTGCACGGCCTCGAAGTCACCGGGGCTGGCTATCGGGAAGCCAGCCTCGATGACATCCACCTTCAGCCGCTCCAGTGCCCTGGCAATACGCACTTTTTCATCACGGGTCATGGACGCGCCGGGACTCTGCTCGCCGTCGCGCAAGGTGGTATCAAAAATGATCAAACGATCGCTGCTCATGGTTCTGCTCCATGCGGCTGACGCCGCGTATCGCGTTCACAGCATACCAAAGGGCACGCCACAAGCGCATCAAACTGAAGATAAAACGGGGATTCCGGTGCGTTTGGCCTCGCCAGGCAGAGTATCAGCCGCGCAGCGGCAGCAGTCGTACAGGCAGCAGCGACAGGCCACGGGGAACCCGGGCCGGGGGGAAACAGAGATCGTCGCTGTAATCGGTCATGTGTGTACTAACGGTCAGGTTCACCGGAACTATAGAACGGCGCGCGCCATATTTCAACACGGGCAAAAAAAACAGGGCCTGCACGGCCCTGTCTGAATTCCACACTGCTGTGTTGTTCTGTTTATTTGCGGCGCCGGGCAAAACCGGCAAGACCCAGCAGACCGGAGCCGAACAGCCAGACGGCAGCGGGTACCGGAACGGGGGACATGCTCGGTGCCAGCGCACCGGCCAGTGCGAAGGTAGCGCCACCCGCGTTAAAGCCCACGGTAACCTGCGTGACTACCGCGCCATTCGCGACACCAAACGCACTCAGATCAATGGCCACAGCGTTCAGTTGCGCCGGATCGCTGTTCTGGAAACCGGTATCGCTGGTTGCCAGGTCAAGATTCGTGCCGCCTATCGTGACCGAAAAATTATCCGGTGCTCCGATCTCAAACAGCACCAGGTCGTCCCCGGCACCATTGACCAGACTGCCGGAAACAAAACCAAGCGTCAGGGCAACACTGCTGGAGGACTTGCCGGTGGGCAGGAACACATAACTGTCCACGCTCGTATCCGTTGTGACGGCCGCCAGGGTTCCGCCAATCGTGGTGACATCGAGCCCGGCCGCGGCCGGCGCAATACCGTCCAGCGAGGTCGCAAACGCATTGACTTCATAGCCGCCAATCGAAACCGCCTGCGCGCTATTCACCAGAAGCGCCAGTGGAAGCGCCAGAATTGCCGATACTCTCTTGTTAATCACTTGTCCTTTCCTCCTAGAAGATGCTAGTTCACCAGGTCGGTGGAAAATACCCCGGCCTGTGATCCATTATTTACTGCCCCCGACGCATTGAAGCCGCCGTTGAAAAAGCTGCCGTTCACGGTCTTGCCCGCATCCGCGGCACTGAAATTCACGCCATCGACTGCGCCATTGATCTGGAAACCATTGAAGCCGTTCGCGGTACCGAAATTACCGTTGAACGTTCGGTTGTCAAAATTGAAGCTCAGTTCCACCGGCGAACTGTAGTCCAGCACCTGGCCACTGTAGGTCGCGGTTACCCGTCCGGCGGCGAAGGCCTCCATTTGTTGTACGGTCGGGGTCGTGCCGGTCACAAAATAACCGTCCGAATCGCTCAGGGTCTGCGTGGTGCCCACGTCCGTCAGCAGGTTGGCCACCCGCTGCTCGGCCTTGTTGCGCCAGTAACCGGCGTCTACACCCTGGAAATCAATCGCCTGGCCTGTGTCCTGGTTGGTGTGACTGAGCGTGGATGTCTCCAGGTCGGTGGTGGCTTCCAGCGTCGTTTCATCCAGCGCGACTACGTTGCCCTGGATAGTCTGGATATCGTTGCTTCCACCGGAAAATTCGCCGCGGATTTCAACGGAATCCACGTCCGGGAATGCCGCGCTGTCTTCTGCACCCGTCACTGAAAAGCTGGTTGCCGGTCCACCCTGGGGACTCTGCCCCGACTGCAGATCGAAACTGGCCGCGACCGGCCCGTTTTTCGCACCGGAGTCCCCGTTCTGGCGCGAGTAGGTCGCGAAGCCGCAACTCGCGCCGGCCGTACAGGATTCGACCACCACCGGTGGTGGTTCCGGGGCTGTGCCGGCGACTTTGGGCTGAAACTCGTCAGCGTCGCTCGGGCGCGCATTGTTGGCCGCATCCGGCGTTACGGATGCCTGGTACGTACTACCGCCCGCAGCCGGGCTCAGCACCGACCAGCGCCCCCACCGGTATACGGAATCCTCTTCTTTCTGCTGCGTTGCCCAGCACTGCCCCGCAGCCAGCGCAAGCGCCAGCCCCAGTGCAACCGGTCGTAGTACGGGTGTAATGGCTTTGTTTGAATTTTTCATAACTAACCTGTTCTGCACACGCTGAATCAGTGTAACCTGAAGCAATGATTATGCCCAAACCAATATATTTAATAATATCATTATGTTACCGCAATTTCCGGGCGCTGCGGACGAATCCGGAAAGCTGGTTTGTAAATAATTCCGTCAGCTGTTCCACCCGGCCATTTTCCGTTTTCCAACCATTGCGCATTGCTATTCAGCAAGTTACCGCCACAACCGGATTGAGAACTGCGTCACACTAGTGCGTAAACTTTTTCGACGTGCGTCTACCCGAAAACAGCCGGTATCCGCCTGTTCCGGGTCAGAAATTACGCGATAACGAGATCATGCCCTGGTAGCGCGTGTAACTGTACAGCTGGCCAATGTTGGAATCGTTCTGGGTCCGTTCCCAGAACAGGTTAGCCACCCAGCCTTTCAACAGGTCTTCCGGCTCGTTGAACTCGTGACTGAGGCCGAGCGTACTGCGATATTCGTTTTCTTCCCTGGACTTCCCTCCCAGCGGGTCACGTCCTTCATAGTCGTAATACCCGTAGCGCTGGCGAGCGTACACCGAGCCATTACGGTAGGTGACGGAGCTGATGCCGACACTGACCTGGAAACCGCCATAGCCGAACTCGTCGTCATTGGCCAGAAACTTGATCAGCCGCCCACCCAGAGTTGCGGATACCCGGCGCTGGTCGTAATAGCGGCCCGCGGTCAGGCCGGTCGACAGGTAGTCGCCCTTGCGGCCTTCGTCGACGTTCCGGTTGTAGAAACGGCGTGTGTAGATAGCATCCCAGTTGATTTCCCCGTTCCGGTACTGCCAGGTGATGGAGGGATTGACGGAAGTGAACCAGCCCAGGGCTTTGTCATCCAGGGTGAGAAAGTCGGTCCCCACCTGCAGCGAGGCGCGCCAGTGCCGCAAATTCAGCAGCGCCGGCCCGGTTTTCAGGCTGGCAATACCCAGGTCGAACTCGTTGAAGCGGTTGTAGTCGCGATAGTAGACACTGGCACTCGTCTGCCACATCAGCAGGCTGCCGGTTTCTCCCACATCGATATGCTTGCCGGTTTGATAGAGGTGATCGACACCAATATTGTAGACACCGGCGTTATCGCTTTTCTTTAACGAATTCTGTGTCAATGACAGGGGTACGTCGCCAATGCGGATATTGGCATTGGTCGGCCCGACGTTGATGTTGGAATCGTGCATCAGACCGGCCATCGCAAAGGACGAGAAATTGTTTTTCTGCCGGAACTGCCCCGCGTCCCGCTTGACCTGTGCCAGAAACGCCAGCACGGTGACCCGGACTTCCGGTGGTGTGGTCGGGTTGTCCAGCACTTCCTGGGCCAGTTTCTGCGCGTTCTCGTAACGCATGGTGCGGTAATAGGCCAGCGCCAGTTCCAGTTTGGCGCGACCCAGTTCGGGCTCCACGTCGAGTATCTTGCTGAACGCCCGGATCGCTGACTTCAGTTTGTCATCTTCCAGTGCGGACATGCCTTCCTGGAACAGGGCTTCGCTGTCCGCTTGCGCCTGGCTGCCCCCCTGTGCTTCTTCGGCAGCCCGCAGTGTCGCGCTTGCCGCAAGCAGCCCCGCACCCAGCAGGATGCTGTACCATAGCTTTGTTTTCAGATTTGTTTTTACTTGAACCATGACTCGTCCCCGGTTAGTTTTGTACCACTTGATTTTTGTTATGCGCTGTATGCGCTTCCCGGCTGGCTGAATACTAAAAGACTGGACACATAAACACAATTGAATATCTGTTCAAAATATCCGACTTTTGCGCTGTTTTTTGTCCTGTTTTTGTTACCCACCAGCCTCCTGGCCTTCCCCGCCGACCTGTTTGGCTACCAGCAGGTCGAGCAATCGGATACACAGGTATTTAACCAGTGGATTCAAGCCCTTGAGCGCCATTTGCGCATCGATGTACCGGAAGGCGACTGCACGGAAAAACACCTCAACAGCTGCCATCTGCGCAACTGGCTGACTTTTCTGGCCACCCTGCGCAAATTACCGGGCCCGGAGCAGCTGAACGCGGTCAACCGCTATGCGAACAGCCGCGCTTACGTCCTCGATATCGACAATTACGGACTGGAGGACTACTGGGCGGTACCGCGCGAGTTCCTGTACAACAACGGCGATTGCGAGGACTACGCCATCACCAAGCTGTTTTCACTGCGCTGGCTGGGCTACCCGGAAGAAGACTTGCGTATCGTGGTGCTGCAGGACACCAACCTGCGCGTTCCGCACGCGGTGCTGGCCGTTGCCGCACAGAACGATATCAAGATCCTGGACAACCAGATCCAGCAAGTGGTTTCGCACCGGGATATCGTCCACTATGCACCCGTATACTCGATCAACGAGCAGCACTGGTGGATTCACCTCCCGGAATAAGCAGACACGGCATGTCACCCGATACCATGAGCAAATCTGTTCGCGCCGGACTGGTGGCGCTGGCGATCCTGCTGGCGGCCGGTGCTTTCCTGATCGATGCCTATGTGCAGAAGGAGCGCCGACGGGACCTGGACGACTGGTCCATCCGCCTGGGGCTGGTCGCCGAAACCCGTGTCACGGCCATCGAAAGCTGGCTGGATGACCAGGTACAGGCACTGGATGAACTGGCCAACAACGCCTCGCTGCAGTTGTACCTGTGGCAGTTGACGCAACGGGAGCATACCGACAGCGACGCGGGCACCGAACCCGCCCAGCTCAGCTACCTGCGCAACCTGCTGCTGGCCAGCGCCACGCGCTACGGCTTTAGCGATACACGGCAGGCGCAGGAAATCCCCGCCAACCTGCCGCAGCACCTGGGCACCGGCCTGGCGTTGCTGGACGCGAAACAGCGCCTGGTGGTGGCGACCACCGGCATGCCGGAAACGGGCAATGCCTTCCAGGCGGCGATCGATGCCGCACTGAGCAGCGGTAAACCGGCGTTCAGTAAACTGGTGCTGGATTCACACGAACGCGTGTTGCTGGGTATCGCGGTACCGGTGCCGGTGGTGCTCGGTGCACAGGAGCACCAGGCGTACGGGGGTGTCGTGTTCGGGGTCCACAATATGGCGCAGACCCTCTACCCCCTGTTGACCGGGGGCGTACCCATGACCGACAGCGATGAAACCCTGCTGGTACGGGAGGAAGACAACCAGGTCGTCTACCTGTCGCCGACCCGCGGTGGCGGCACGCCGACTCGCAAGTCGCTGCCACTGGACCGCAGCGGGCTGGCTGCCGCCGCCGCGGTACAGCGGCCGGGTTCGTTCGGTGCATTCCATAATTACCAGGGCCGCGAGGTACTGGCGACCAGCCGCGCACTGCGTTCGGTGCCCTGGATACTGGTGCAGGAGGTCGATGCGGTGCAGGCGCTGCAGGAATCCAACCGGCACCGGCAATTCCTGGTCACGGCGTTCTCGCTGTTGCTGTTCTTTATCGCCGCCACCCTGGTGGCCGCCTGGCGTCACGGCAGCAGCGTACGCGCCATGCACAACGCCGCCGAGCTGCGCGACAAGACCATTGCCCTGCAGAAACAGACCGAGCTGTTGCACGCGGTAACCGATCATGTGGAAGCCTACGTGGTACTGCTGGACAAGCAGCAGAAGGTGCTGTTCGCCAACGCACGCCTGGCCGGGGTCACCGGCACACAGGAAGGCGAACTGACAGGCAACTCGCTGGCCGCGGTCATCGGCCCCGCCAATGCACAACCCCTGTCTGCATCGATCGAACAGTTACAGCAGGACGGTCATGCGCAGCACTGCACCCGCAGCATGAGTATCGGCGGCAGCGAACGCACCCTGCAATGTTCGCTGGTACCGGTCGCCCAGGTCGGCGAACGTGACAACGCCATTCTGCTGGTGATGCAGGACATCACCGAATTCCAGCGGGTGCAGCAACAACACACCCGGCTGCTGCGCAAGCTGGTTGGCGCCCTGATGCACGTCGTCGACCTGCACGATCCGCATTCGGCCAACCATTCGTCGCGCATGGTCGAAGTGGCCAACGCCATCGGCCGCGAACTGAAACTCGGCGAAGAAGACCTGCGCACCCTCGACCTGGCCGCCAGCCTGGCCAACCTGGGCAAGATTTTCGTGCCCCGGGAAATACTCACCAAGACGGAACCGCTTACCGAGGCGGAGCAGACACTGCTGCAGCGGCATGTGCGCTTCGGCACCGAACTGCTGGCCGACCTGGATTTCGAGGGGCCGGTGCTGGACACCATCGAACAGAAGCAGGAGCACCTCGACGGCAGCGGTTACCCGCACGGTCTGAGTGGCGACCAAATCCTGCTCACCGCCAGGATACTCGCGGTAAGCAACGCCTTCGTGGCGCTGGTCAGCCCGCGCGCCTACCGGGAAGCCGTCACCATCGAACAGGCGCTGGACCAGCTGCTGCAGGAAGCCGGCAGCAAGTACGACCGGCACGTGGTTGCGGCGCTGTTCCACATCGCGGAAAACCGCAGCGACTGGTCGGAGTGGCAGGAAGACTGAACCGGTTGATTTTTTCTTCAGACCAGCGCTGACAAGCGCTGCTGGATATCCCGGTGAATCTCTGTCAGCCGTGCCTTGTTCTCCCCCGGCAGGCTGTCCAGCGCAGCCACGCGTTCAGGGTAATCACGCGTCACTGCCAGCAGCTCGCCGGCAATATCCTGAACGTCGCTTTTCGTCAGGCTGAGGCTGGAGGCAAAGGTTGAACAGGCATTCAGCAGCGGGTCCTCATCGCCATCGTATTCACCGTAACCGCCGAAGGGCACCGCGCACAGCATGTTGTGCATGCTGTAGGCGCGCATCGGCGTGGGATCGTACACCGGCGAAAACCGCGCCTCCCCGGCTGCGCCCATGAATGACAGGTTTTCCAGGTGCAGGTCGCCGTTGCCACTCAGCAGCGCCAGCAGCACACGCTTGAACAGGTGCACGCGGGCGGCCTTCCTGTCACTGACCAGTTGCGGTTCCGCCAGGTCGATGACCCGCGCGATGCGGTCCAGTGAACCGTCGGTGTGGCGCACGATATCCCGCGCGCCCGCCGCCAGGATGGAGTACAGGCTTTCCAGCGGCAGCGGCATGCAATCGGCATCGCGGTCGAAGCGTTCGACCGCCAGCGCCGGCAAACCGCCTACCTCGGCGTGCCAGTAACGCGGTACGACAAAACCCGCGTCACGGTGCAGGTCCAGCGCCATGGCTTCGAGTGCAGCCAGCCCCGGGTAGGCCTGGGTGCGCTCGATTTTCAGCACCACATCGATGCGGCGGGTGCACACCTTGTTGGGCAGACTGATGCGACCGTCCCAGCCGTCCTCCGGTATCGCCACCAGCAACTTGGGGATCGCACCCCCTACCGAGGGCGTGGGACCCAGGCTTTCCAGGATGAACCGCGCATCGGCGTCCAGCCAGGAAATCATGTCCTTGAGCGAAAAACCGAACTGGTCACCGATCGGCACCAGCGGGCCGCTGTCCGTGTTCGCGTACCAGTTCCCGGCACTCTCGTCGTCGGCAAAGACATCCACGTGCCCGATCCCGCCGTGGCCGGTATGTGCCAGCAGAGCCAGGTCTGCTTCGAACGGGCTGGCCGGTTCAATACCTTTTTCACGCAGAAAGGCCAGCATGAGCTTGCGCTGGAAATTCTGTTCGTCGGCGGGCGGAATCAGGGCGCGGAAGCGGGGATGCAGGGAACCGCTCTGGTGATGGACAATCGTGCTGTCGCGAAACAGCTCGGGGGAATAGACCAGGCTGAGGCCGGGCAAACCGTATGAGGGATACTCGGGCGTGTAGGAAAAACGGGCATCGACATCGGTAACATACAGCGTCCCCATTTTCACCGCTTCACCACCGGTGCGGGTCCAGATGCTGAGCTGGGTATCCTGCATCAGAACAGTTCTCCGCGTGAGACTTTCTCGGTGTAGTCGCTGTCCGGGACCAGTGTCAGGCGCAGTCCCACCGCCGCGGCCAGCCTGGCCAGTGTTTCCAGGTCCGCACGCCCGGTGCGCTTGATACGCGAAATACTGGAATCCGGCAGCGACGCACGCCGGGCGAGTGTCGCCTGCGACCAGCCGCGCATCCTGGCCTGGTCGAGGATTTCCGCCATCAGGCTGGCAGCCGTGGAATGATTCGGTGCTATCGATATTGTCATATACGACAAGTATAGCCTATTTTCAGGGTTGTCGTATATGCTAAATTATAGCTGAATATGGGTATTATTTATCGTATACGATAATTTTCAGACAATCTTTTGCTTCAGGGCCACCTCTTTATTACCGACGGCCTCGGCAGTGTCGTGGTCAGACGGGACGTCGGGTTACGCCCTTCGGGCTACCCCAGACCGCTTGCTACGGCTATTTCTGTAGTTTTCGCTGGCGGCGGCGTTGCCGGATCTGGCGCAGGGTCAGGACAGGCCCCGATATCGCGTAGATCAGGAAGCCGACGAAGAGCACACCGGGCGGGTGACTGGAAATCACCACGAACACTACCACGGTCATGATCAGCGCGACAAACGGCACCCGGTTCTTGAAATCGACTTCCTTGAAACTGTAGTACCGGACATTACTGACCATCAGCGCACCCAGGGATGCGGCCAGGAAGGCACCCACCATCCACAGATCGCCGCCATCCAGCCCGTTGTCCTCACTGAACCAGACCAGCCCGGCCAGCACACCTGCCGCGGACGGGCTGGGCAGCCCCTGGAAGTAGCGCTTGTCGGCGCTGGCGACCTGGGTATTGAAGCGCGCCAGCCGCAAGGCGGCGCCCGCGGTGTAGACAAAGGCTGCCAGCCAGCCCAGCTTGGACCACAGCCAACCCTGCTCCAGCATGCTGCGCAGCGCCCATTCGAACACCACCAGTGCCGGCGCCAGACCGAAGCACACCATGTCGGACAGGCTGTCGTACTGCACGCCGAATTCGCTGCTGGTATTGGTCAGGCGAGCCACCCGTCCGTCGATGCCGTCCATGATCATGGCGACAAAAATAGCAATGGCGGCCGCTTCAAACTTGCCGCTCATGGCAGAGACAATAGCGTAGAAACCCGCGAACAGACCCGCCGTGGTAAACAGGTTGGGAAGCAGGTAGATCCCCCTGCGGCGCCGGACCGGTGTCTTGTCCTCGTCCATCCTACTTGTGCACCAGCGTGGCGATGACATCCGAGCCGGCCTTGACATGCGAGCCGCTGGCCACTTCCACACGACTATTGGCAGGCAGGTACACATCGACGCGGCCACCCATCTGGATGTAGCCACAGCGCTGTCCCTGACCGACACGCTCGCCGATGCGCACGTAACAGTGTGGCAGGTTGTGCAGCGGTCCACGGTGCATGACCACCACCAGGTCATCATCCTCATCGGTCTTCAACCACACGCCGTGCGGCTGGTTGATGCCATCACCGACGTGCTTCGGCTCCAGGATCTTGCCTTCCACCGGACTGCGCGTGCTGTAGACATCCACGTGCCCCATTTGCACCATCAGCAGGACGGCCTCGCGATCGAGGTACGGGTCGTGCACTTCTTCTACCGCCGTCACGATGCCGTCGGCAGGACTGACCACGGCCAACGGCCGCGAGGGGATTTCACGTTCGGGGTCGCGATACAGGTAAACCAGCAGCATGCAACCCAGCCAGAACGGCAACGACCAGGCCCAGCCGAGGGAACGTGCGACCAGTATACCCAGCCCGGCACTGACCATGAACGGCAGCCAGCCGGTACGGGAGAAATAGGGATAACGGCCGCTAGCCATAGTAAAAACGGGGCTGCCGCTGCAGCCCCTTTTCGTCAGTTCACTTTTTTGTCGACAATCTTGTTGTCACTGATCCAGGACATCATGCCGCGCAACTGCTCACCCACCTGTTCGATAGGATGCTCGCGTCCCAGTCGCCGCTTGGCTTTCAGCGTAGCGGCGCCTGCCTGGTTCTCGAGGATGAACTCGCGGGCGAATTCACCGTTCTGGATCTCGGTCAGGATACGTTTCATCTCCGCCTTGGTGTCCTCGGTCACCACACGCGGACCACGGGTCAGGTCACCGTACTCGGCGGTGTTGGAAATCGAGTAGCGCATGTTGGCGATGCCACCTTCGTACATGAGGTCGACGATCAGCTTCAGTTCGTGCAGGCACTCGAAATACGCCATCTCCGGCGCATAACCGGCCTCGGTCAGGGTCTCGAACCCGGCCTGCACCAGCGCGGTCGCACCGCCGCAGAGCACGGCCTGTTCACCGAACAGGTCGGTCTCGGTCTCTTCGCGGAAACTGGTCTCGATGATACCGGCACGGCCACCGCCATTGGCGGACGCGTACGACAGCGCAATGTCCCTGGCTTTGCCACTGGCATCCTGGAACACCGCAATCAGCGACGGCACACCGGCACCCTGGGTGTAGGTGGATCGCACCAGGTGACCGGGTCCCTTGGGGGCCACCATGATCACGTCCAGATCAGCGCGCGGCACAATCTGCTCGTAGTGAATATTGAAGCCATGCGCAAAGGCCAGTGCCGCACCCTTTTTGATATTGGGTTCAATCTTGTCGCGGTACAGTTTCGCCTGGTGCTCGTCAGGCGCCAGGATCATAACCACGTCGGCACCCTGGACCGCGTCCTCGATCGACTTGACGGCCAGGCCCGCGTTTTTCGCCTTGGCTTCCGAGATGGAACCGGCGCGCAACCCCACCGTGACCTCCACTCCGGAGTCCTTCAGGTTATTGGCGTGCGCGTGTCCCTGCGAACCGTAGCCGATAATGCTGACCTTCGCTCCCTTGATAATGGAAAGGTCCGCATCCTTGTCGTAATAGATATTCATCGTCATAACGTAAGTACCTTAACTGAAATTCAAACTCGTGCTACAGGTGCAAGGCGCGCTCGCCCCGTGCAATCCCGGTCACCCCGGAGCGCACCACCTCGATGATGTCTGTCCGGGTGATCGCTCCAACAAACGCGTCCAGCTTTTCGCTGGTACCCGTCACTTCAATGGTATAGATCGTATCGCTCACGTCGATGATACGACCGCGGAAGATATCCGCCAGGCGCTTCACTTCTTCGCGCGCCGGACCGGCCGCGCGTACCTTGATCAACATCATTTCGCGCTCGATATGCGGCCCTTCGTGCATATCCATGAGCTTGACCACGTCGATCAGCTTGTTGAGCTGCTTGGTGATCTGCTCGATCACCTCGTCGGTGCCGCGCGTCACCAGCGTCATGCGCGACAGGGACTCGTCTTCTGTCGCGGCAACCGTGAGCGATTCGATATTGTAGCCACGCGCCGAGAACAGCCCCGCCACCCGCGACAACGCACCCGCCTCGTTTTCCATCAGGATTGAAATGATATGCCGCATGACTACACCAGGATCATTTCATTCTGACCGGCGCCCGCGGGAATCATCGGGTAGACGTTCTCGCTCTTGTCGGTCAGGAAATCCATAAATACCAGCCGGTCCTTCATTTTGAAGGCTTCCTTCAGTGCCGGTTCCACATCCCCGGGCTTGGTGATCTGCATACCCACGTGCCCGTAACTCTCGGCCAGCCTGACGAAATCGGGCAGCGACTCCATGTAGGACATGGCATAGCGGCCGTCATAGAAAAACTGCTGCCACTGGCGCACCATGCCGAGGTAGCCGTTGTTCAGGTTGATGATCTTCAGCGGCAGACCGTACTGCCGGCAGGTCGACAGTTCCTGGATACACATCTGGATACTGCCTTCACCGGTGATACAGGCGACCGTTTCCTTCGGGTGCGCAAACTGCACACCCATCGCCGCGGGCAGACCGAAGCCCATGGTTCCGAGGCCACCGGAATTGATCCAGCGGTTGGGCTTGTCGAACTTGTAGAACTGTGCCGCCCACATCTGGTGCTGACCCACATCCGAGGTCACGAAGGCCTTGCCTTTGGTCACTTCATACAGTTTTTCCAGAACAAACTGCGGCTTGATCAGGTCGCTGTCGTGGTCATACTTCAGGCAGTCCATGTCACGCCATTCCTCGATCTGTTTCCACCAGGCTTTCTGCGCGTCCGCGTCCGGTTTCTTTTTGCTCTCTTTCAGCACCTTCAGCATTTCCTTCAGCACCTGGTCGACGGGACCGACGATCGGCACATCCACCTTGACGTTCTTGGAGATACTGGCCGGATCGATATCGACATGGATCACCGTCGCGGTCGGACAGAACTTGTCGACGTTGCCGGTCACGCGGTCGTCAAATCGCGCACCGATCGCAACCAGCACGTCACAGTTGTGCATACCCATGTTGGCTTCATAGGTCCCGTGCATACCCAGCATACCCAGGTTCTGCCGGTGCGTGGCCGGGAATGCACCCAGCCCCATCAGCGTATTGGTAATGGGGTAGCCCAGCAGTTTGGTCATCTCGGTCAACTGGCTGCTGGCATTGGCCAGGATCACGCCGCCACCGGTGTACAGCATGGGGCGTTTGGCGGACAACATCAGCTCGACCGCCTTTTTGATCTGGCGCGGGTGCCCTTTGGTCACCGGGTTATAGGAGCGCATGCTGATCCGTCTGGGGTAATGGAACTCGGCCCGGGCCGTAGCGACATCCTTGGGAATGTCCACCACCACCGGGCCCGGTCGCCCGGTCATGGCCACATAGAACGCCTTGCGGATGGTCACCGCCAGGTCGTTCACGTCCTTCACCAGGAAATTATGCTTTACGCAGGGGCGCGTAATCCCCACGCTGTCCACCTCCTGGAAAGCGTCGTTACCGATCAGCGCCGTCGGCACCTGGCCGGTGAACACCACCAGCGGGATGGAATCCATGTACGCAGTGGCAATACCGGTCACCGCGTTGGTCGCGCCCGGTCCCGAGGTCACCAGCACCACCCCGGGCCGACCGGTGGAACGGGCGTAGCCGTCAGCGGCATGGGTCGCAGCCTGTTCGTGGCGCACCAGCACGTGCTGCAGTTCGTCCTGCTGGAACAGCGCATCGTAAATGGGCAATACCGCCCCGCCCGGGTAACCGAACACGCGTTCGATTCCCTGTTCCACAAGGCTGCGTACAAAAATCTCAGCGCCAGTCAGCTCCACCTGTTTAGTCTCCCGGGTGCCGGCAAAATCAAAAAACCAGAAAAAAGCCCGTATATCGGGCACATGCGCAAAGCGCAGATTCAGAACTGGCTAATATTGCCACTGTTGGGGAGCAGAATCCAGTATCCAATAGGTGATGTCTTACCCGGCGTGCGACCTCCTCCTTCAGACCGGGATACCGGCATGCGACGCCTGCACTTGTCGAACCAGACAAGGCATGGTAAGTAACTGATATCCTGATAACAGTAAAGGACCCATGATGCGCCCGACGATCCCACTACTGGCACTCCTCGCGACCCTGGCGCTGCCCGCCGGCGCCGCCATGTATAAATGGAACGATGCCAACGGCAAGACCCAGTACGGGCAGTTCCCGCCCGCCGGGGTCAATGCCACGCAGATCCGCTCCCCACAGCAACCGGAATCGGCACCCTCCCGCAAACCGCTGGACCAGCAGATGAAGGAACTGAACAGCCAGCTGGAGGAACGGAAAACCGCCGAGGCGGAGGCGGCCGCCAAAAAGCAGAATGCGGAAATCCGCAAGCAGAACTGCGCCACGGCCCGCAAGAACCTCACCCAGCTTGGCTATGGCGGCAACCGGCTGGCACAGATGCCGGACGGCAGCTACCAGCGGCTCGACGAGGCCGCGAAACAGAAGATGATCAAAAAGAACGAGGACGCGATCAGGGAATTCTGCGATTGAGGAGATTCTGAATTTAGCGTTATTGCGAGGAACGTCATGCCACTGTTAAAGATACAAACCAGCCAGCCTGTTGCAACCGGTACACAAGGCGCACTGCTCAGCAAGGCCTCACAGGCCGTCGCCGACATGCTCGGCAAGCCGGAGCGTTACGTCATGGTGAGCCTGGAACACAACCCTGACATGCTGTTCGGCGGCAGCGATGAACCGCTCGCCTACCTGGAAATGAAAAGCATCGGCCTGCCAGAGGCGAACACCGCGGAGTATTCCCGCCGACTGGCGGACCTGCTGAACGATGAACTCGGCCTGCCGGCCGACCGCGTATATATCGAGTTCGCCGACGCGCCGCGCGCCCTGTGGGGCTGGAATGGCGGGACTTTCTGACGCTGTCTGGCTACAATCGCGCGCTCGATTGTACCCGGACACCTGACCATGAAAGTATCCCAGTTCCCGCTCGCCACCGTTAAGGAAACCCCCGCCGACGCGGAAATCATTAGCCACCAGTTGATGATACGCGCCGGCATGATCCGCAAGGTGGCCGCCGGCATCTACAGCTGGCAGCCGCTGGGCCTGCGCGTGCTGCGCAAGGCAGAAGCCGTGGTGCGCGAGGAAATGAACCACGCCGGCGGCCTGGAACTGCTGATGCCCGCGGTACAGCCCGCTGAGCTGTGGCAGGAATCGGGACGCTGGGAAAAGTACGGCCCCGAACTGCTGCGCTTCACCGACCGGCACCAGCGCGAGTTCTGTTTCGGCCCCACCCACGAGGAGATCATCACCGACCTGGTGCGCCGCGAAGTACGCAGCTACAGGCAGCTGCCGGTCAATTATTACCAGATCCAGACCAAGTTCCGCGACGAGATCCGGCCCCGCTTCGGCATCATGCGCGCGCGAGAATTCCTCATGAAGGATGCCTACTCCTTTCACCTGGACATGGCCTCGCTGGACGAAACCTACCGGCAGATGTATGAAACCTACAGCCGTATCTTTACCCGCCTGGGGCTGGAGTTTCGCGCCGTCAGCGCCGACAGTGGTGCCATTGGCGGGGCGCTGTCGCACGAATTCCATGTGCTGGCCGACTCGGGTGAGGACGCTATCGTGTTTTCCAGCGACAGCGACTACGCGGCCAACCTGGAGAAAGCCGAAGCGCTGGCACCGGCCGGTGAACGGCCCGCAGCCGCGGCGGAACGGCAGACCGTCGACACGCCCGGGCAGCACAGCATCGAAGACGTATCGAAAGCACTGGGTGTAACACCGGACCGCTGCCTCAAAACCCTGCTGGTGGCAGGCAGCGATGGGGGCGTGGTCGCCCTGTGCCTGCGTGGCGACCACAGCCTCAATGAAATCAAGGCCACGGGACTGGAACCGGTCGCCGAGCCGCTGACCTTTGCCAGCGACGAACAGGTACGCGCAGCGGCGGGCTGCGCACCCGGATCACTGGGACCGGTCGGGCTGAAAATCCCGGTGATCGCGGATCGCTCCGCGGCCCACCTGGCCGACTTTGTCTGCGGCGCCAATACCGACGGCCGGCACCTGACCGGCGTGAACTGGGGTCGCGATTGCCCGGAACCGGTGGTGGCGGATATCCGCAACCTGCTCGAGGGCGATCCCAGCCCGGATGGCAGGGGCACGGTGCACATCGCGCGCGGTATCGAGGTCGGTCATATCTTCCAGCTCGGCGACCGCTACAGCCGCGCCATGAACGCCACCGTGCTGGATGAAAACGGCAAGGACATCCCCATGATCATGGGCTGTTACGGCATCGGCGTTTCCCGCGTGGTCGCGGCGGCCATTGAACAAAACCATGACGATCAAGGCATTAGCTGGCCGGACGCCCTGGCGCCTTTCCAGGTCGCGCTGCTGGGCATGAACCGGAAAAAGTCGCAACGGGTCCGCGAAGCCTGTGACGAACTGTACCGGGAACTGCTCGCCGCGGGCCTGGACGTACTGTATGACGACCGCGAGGTAAGGCCCGGGGTCATGTTTGCCGATATGGAGTTGATTGGTATACCGCATCGGGTAGTGATTGGTGAAAAGAACCTGGATCAGGGACTGGTGGAATACAGGGCGCGGCGTGGCGGCGACAATGAAAACATCCCGCGCAGTGAGATCGTGGCCCACCTCAGCTCGCAGTTTGAAACAGCGCGCCAGTAGACCCCTGTTCGATTCGTCATCCGGGCGCAGGCCGGATGACGGCAAAAGATTCCATCCAGGATTCCCTGGACCGGTGCTGACGCTGTTGCTGTGCCTTGTCTGCGGTCCGTTGCAGGCCGCCACCCAGGAACGTCCGGATGCGCAAATGCGCAGCATGCTGATCGAGGCCATCCAGTCCGCCGACAGCTTCGATGACCGCTTCGACGCCGAAGTCTGGCTGACCGATATGTCACAGCGCCTCAGCCGCAAGGTAGCCGATCCGCAAGAGCGCCTGCTGATCCTGAAAACCGTGCACTACGAAGCGACCCGCGCTGACCTGCCGCCGGAAATGGTGCTGGCACTGATCGAGGTGGAGAGCAATTTCGATCGCTTCGCCATTTCCTACGCCGGTGCGCGCGGCCTGATGCAGGTCATGCCGTTCTGGCTGGATGAAATCGGCAGGCCCGACGACGACCTGTTCGACATCCATACCAACCTGCGCATGGGTTGTACCATTCTGAGCCTCTACCTGAAGCGGGAAAACGGCGATCGCACACGCGCGCTGGCCCGATACAACGGCAGTGTGGGCAAGACCTGGTATCCGCAGCGTATCTACCAGGCGCTGGCGAAACGCTGGTACCGGCAGTAACGGAACCCTGCGGGGAAGCGCTGACCCTCCGCCTGTTTTGCAATTCAGCTGCCGTAGGCTAAGCTGTAACGGTTGTTCCCGGCCTGCGTTTTTATAGCCCTATGCACAAGAACAAGTTCCGCCTGCTGCTGGCAGCTCTGCTCGGACTGGCCGTCTTTGCTGCTGTTGTACTACTGGCCGGACTGCCGGCCCGTATCGAGCGGGGTAACCGGGCGCAGATCGCCATACAGATGCTCGACTCGATGCGCCCGCCGATGCTGGCCATCGAGAAATCCGAAATCGGGCCGGGCGATGCTTCCCTCGCCACATTCGATCACTATGCCACTCAGCTCGAGGAACGGATCGCACAGTACCTGGAAACCTCGCAATACAACGACACCCTGCACCAGCGCGTAAAACAGTTCGCGCAAAGCGTCGCAACCTGGCTGAGTGGTGAAAAAGCGCTGTGGAAACACCGTGCAGGCATGGCCGAAACCGCTCCCGACCTGCCGGCCCTGCAACAACTGGAACGTCAGCATAATACCGCTGCAAAGGCATTTTTAGGCGCACTGGAAACGCTCGCGCTGGGCGAACAACCCGTACATCACGACATTACGCAGGGCCGCAGCGCCACCGCCCTCCTGCAACTACTGGCCGTGGCGCTGATCCTCTATCTGCTGACGCTGATCATCATCTTCCAGCGCAGCAACCAGCAGCAACTGCTGGCCTCCTACCGCGAGGTCCGCGAAGCGCGCCGCGACCTGGCGCAACGGGAGGAATACCTGTCGCTCACGCTCGACAGTATTGGCGACGCCGTGATTGCAACCGACAAACAGGGGGCTATCACCCGCATGAACCCGGTTGCCGAACAGCTGACCGGCTGGCGCGAAGAGGATGCACGCGGCCAGACACTGAAACAGGTGTTCCACATCATCAACGCTCTGACACGCGCCCCCGTCCCCGACCCGGTCGAAAAGGTACTGGAAAGCGGCAAGATTGTCGGTCTGGCCAACCACACGGTACTGGTCGCGCGCGATGGCCGCGAATACCAGATTGCTGACAGCGGCGCACCGATACGCGACGCGAACGGCAACATACACGGCGTCATCCTGGTATTCCGCGATGTCACCGAAGAATACCGGCTGCAGGCGGAAATCCGCGCCCACCGCGACGAACTGGAACAGCGGGTGATGGATCGAACCCGGGAACTGGAATCCTTCAGCTACGCCGTGTCCCACGACCTGCGCGCACCATTGCGCGGTATTAATGGCTTTGCACAATTACTGCTCGACGATCATCAGGCGCGGCTGGATGACGAAGCGAAGGATTACCTGCGCCGTATCCACGGCGCGGCCCGGCATATGAGCGAACTGATCGATGCCATGCTGGTTCTGTCACGGGTCACCCGCAAGGATATAAACCATACACGGGTGGACCTGTCACAACTGGCGCATGACATCGCTGACAGTCTGCGGCAGACCGATCCCTCCCGCGAGGTCGAATGGGACATTGCCGAACACGCGCAAGCGCAAGGCGATGCCGACCTGCTGGAAGTGATGCTGGAAAACCTGCTCGGCAACGCCTGGAAATACACCGGCAGGAACGAGGGTAAAACCCGTATCGAGTTCGGCGTCACGGAACAGGATGGCAGGCAGGTCTTCCATGTCCGCGACAACGGCTGCGGTTTTAACCCCGAATATACCGACAAGCTGTTCGCCGCCTTTCAGCGCCTGCATGGCCAGGAATACGAAGGCACTGGCATCGGTCTGGCCACGGTTCAGCGCATTATCGAACGCCACGGGGGAACCATCCGGGCCGACGGAGAAACCGGCGGCGGCGCAACCTTCTATTTCACCCTCGGCCAGGCGCACGCTTTCTCCTGAATCGACCGGTATTCACCACCCGTGCCAGTCGGAAACGGCTTCACTGGCCGCAAAATCCGCCCAAAAGTCGAAAATTTTTACATTTATTATTTTTGGGAAACAATTCCTGAAAATATATATCTATTTGTATTTAATAAATATTAAATATTAATAAATAACTTAATTAACAAATATTTTTACAATACTGTATTTCGCGTCGAATTTCCTTACGCATTTTTAAGCGGTTCAGCCGGTTTTTGCCGACAGGATTAACACTCGCATCCCACCGTTTACCCGTAATGCACAAAAACACCCTTATCCAGCTGTTTTATAACACCTTGTAAAAACTGGTACGGCATTTGCTCCGTAGCCGATCAGTGACAAAAACCCGAACCACCGTAATCAAGAAAATCACTTAACAGCAAGGTATAGAACCCATGACAACAAGCAGATCTCTGGCAGCCGTTGCTACCGCCGTACTGGCATGCGGCACCACTTTCGCTCAGGCCAGCAGCTTCGATTTCCTGGCGTTGGGCAACAGTAATGAACGCGGGTACGCCAGCTTCACCCACAGCGTGGGCGGCATCAGCGTCGAAGCCACCGGCCGCTCCGCCGACGGGAACACCCCCTATTTCGCCTACCTGGATTCAGGCGATGCCGGGCTGGGCGTCTGCAAGGTACTCACCGCGGACAACCAGTGCACCCCGTCTTTCGATGACAACGTTACCTTTAACGAGCTGCTGCGCCTGGATTTCGACCAGACCGTCACCCTGTCTGAAATCCTCTTTGTCAACGGCAGCCACGGCACGACCTTCAGCGGCACATTTGATCTTGTCATCGACGGTGGCCCGAAAACGAGCTACAGCCTGGCGCATCTTTTCACCATGGACCTGACCGGCAAAACCTTTGATTTCATCAACCCGAACCTGCAGGGCGATACCAATAACCTGCAACAGTTCTATATCAGCTCGGCGGAAGTCAGCGCAGTACCGGTTCCGGCCGCGGCCTGGCTGTTTGTCTCCGGGATCGTCGGACTGGTGACGGTCGCCAGGCGTCACCCGGAATAACCTGAAACCACTCAGGCTGGCACAGCCCTTCGGGACCCGTTGTTACAGGGGTCCCGAGGGGCTTTTTTGTACCCGCTCCCCCTGCCGGACGACAATCGGACCATTACTGCGAATACTGACGCCCATCAATGCCGGGAGCGGCTATCTGTGCGAGTTTAACGCTACAGACCGTCACACAGGAGCGCAGCCGAAATGACCACTCAGGAAGAACCACTGATTGCGGACCCGGAAGAGATCGCCAACTCGCCACTGGGCGTCGAGCTGTCTGCATCCCAGTGCCGTGCGCTGGCAGGAAAGATGGCTGCACTGGGTATGAAGGATGGCCAGTACCTGATCGAGGAAGGCCGCAGCGATGACACCCTGTACATCATTATCAGCGGCGAAGCGGAAGTCGTGGTCAACTCCAGCGGTGGTGACGAAGTGACCCTGCACCTGCTGCGCAAGGGCGACATCGCCGGCGAACTGGGCTTTGTCGACGGCAGACCACACAGTGCCGGGCTCCGGGTGGTTGAAACCTGCATCGCCTACAGCCTCAGCCGGCCGGATTTCGAAACCTTTCTGGAACAGGATCCGGACCTGGTCTACAAGGTCATGCGCGCTATTGTCCGCACCGTGCACACCATACTGAGTGACATGAATCTCAGTCACATGGAAATGAGCAACTACATCTACAAGCGGCACGGCCGGTACTGAGACCGTCAGCCCGGGGATAATCGTCCCGTTTACCCGCCAACGGGAAAATACTGCGCCAGAAAGGCCTGTACCGCTTCCCGGTAGGCAGTGCTGTCCCGGTACTGGCTCCACAGGGCGCGCGCGCCGTGCCGGCCGGCCATCGCGGGAACGAAAGCCACCTTGTGTTCCGATTCAATTGCCGCAACGATAGCGGCCCACTCCCCTGCCTCGTCGCGGGCCGAGGCGATGAATACGGGGACCCGGATGTGCCGGGCGGAATCCCGTATCCAGGTGGCGCTCTTGCCGGCCCGCCGGAAATACTCCCCCGGGGAGAATGCCAGCACGCCATCCGCTAACCCGGGCGAGGTCCCCGCCAGCTGCAACACCAGTGCAGCGGAATAGGAACTGCCCCAGGCCAGCACACCCCGCTCGCCGTAGTGCTTGCGCGCATAGCGGAGCGCGGCCCGGATATCCGGCAGTGCATCGATATAGCCGGCAGGAAGGTTTTTGTTCTCCGCCCGCTGCGCCGTTTGGTTGACAACGCCGTTCATGCCACCCCCGGAGCGCTGGTCGACGGCCAGGCAGTTGTAACCCAGCCGGTTCAGCCAGGGCGCAATTTCCAGGTACTCGCCGCGGCTCGCGCCGGCCTGGTGGAACAGCACGATCACCGGGGTCTCCGCACCGGCATGCGGTGCATAGACCGTTGCGGTAACCGGCAACCCGTCTTCCGAGGGGAAGATGACGTGCTCTGCAGCCTGCAACGGGTGGACGCAAGGCAGCAACCACACCAGCAGAATAATCCTGTTACACACTGTTTTCATCTCGATCCTCCCCGCCGATGGCACGCACACAGGGTACGCGCCGGGCCTCAGCCATACAGCCGGCTGTACAGGCCGTCTGCGTCCAGCAGTTCCTTATGGGTACCCTGTTCAGCGATGCGTCCATCCTCGAACACGTACACCTGGTTGGCCTGCTTGACCGCACTGAGCCGGTGCGCCACGATCAGCACCGTGCGCCCGCGCAGAAAGTCGGCCAGTGCCCGGTGCAGGCGCGCCTCGGTCTCGGTATCCAGCGCAGAGGTCGCCTCGTCGAATATCACCACCTGCGGATCACTCAGCAACAGGCGCGCAATGGCCAGCCGCTGGCGCTGCCCGCCGGACAGCCGCACACCCTGCCGGCCCAGCATCGAGTCGAGACCGTCCGGCATCGCCCTCACCAGCTCGTCCAGCTGGGCACGCTGCAGGGCCTGCCACAACGCCTGGTCATCGTGTTCGCGGCCC
The DNA here is from genome assembly GCA_026984515.1 of Thiohalobacter sp. Taxonomy (GTDB): domain Bacteria; phylum Pseudomonadota; class Gammaproteobacteria; order DSM-19610; family DSM-19610; genus Thiogranum. The sequence goes on from JALSRZ010000124.1 coordinate 41,778, forward strand.
AGGGTCAGGTTGCTGCGCACGGTATCGTTGAACAGGGCCGGGTGCTGTAACACCGTGGCGACATGTTCGCGTACGACTTCCAGCCCGATCTTTTCCACGTCGACACCGTCAAAGGCAATGTGACCCGAGTTCGGCGTATACAGCCCCAGCAGCACCTGCACCAGGGTCGACTTGCCACCGCCGCTGGCGCCGACCAGCGCAACCCGCTCGCCGGCCGGTATATCGAGGCTGACACCGTTCAGTACCGGCTCCTCCGGCCGGTAGGCAAAATGGATATCACGCAGGCTGACCGCCACGCCGCGCCTGCCACTAAAGGGATTTTCAGTGGCCGGATACTGCGGCTCTTCGCGCAGGCCGAGGATACGGTTGATGCGTTCCAGCGCGGCGCGCGCACCATAGAACGCGTACTGGATATTCAGCACTTCCTGCACCGGCCCCATCATGAACCACAGGTAGGCGAACACGGCCATCATCTCACCGACGGTCAGCGTCGAGAACACCACCATCAACATACTGACCGCGCGGAACAGGTCAAAACCGACCAGGAACACCATGAAGGACAAACGGCTGGCAGCATCGCTCTTCCAGGCAAAGGCCGCGGAGTCTGTGCGGATCTGCCGGGCCCGGTCGACCACACGCCGGAGGTAATACTCTTCGCGATTGGCTGCCCGGATCTGCTGGATGGCATCCAGGGTCTCCGTCAGCGCCCCCTGGAACAGCTCGAAGGCCCGGTTTTCACGGCGCTTGAGGTGCTTGACCTGCTTGCCCAGCACGACGGTGAAATACACCACCAGCGGGTTGAGAAACAGGATAAACAATGCCAGCTGCCAGTGCATCCACAGCAGCACCGCGGCGGCACCGATCAGGGAAAACACCGCAATGACGAATTTTGCCAGCGTCATGCCGATGAAATCATCGACGGCATTCAGGTCGGTCACAAAGTGCGAACTCACCTCACCACTGCCCACCGACTCATACTCGGCCATCGAGATACGCCGCAGCCGCAACAGCAGGTCGCGACGGATACGGTACACCACGTCCTTGGCGATCATGCTGAACTGGCGCGTCTGCCAGACACTCAACAGCACACTCAGCACCCGCAGGCTGATACTCGCCAGCAGCACCGCGCCCACGTAGAGCACAGCACCGTGCCAGGCCTGCGGGAAGACGCGGTTCATAAAACCCACCAGCGCGCCCGGCTGCTTGAGCAGCACTTCATCCACCAGCAACGGCATCAACAACGGCAGCGGCACCGCTACCAGCACGGCCAGCAAGCCGATCAGGTTGGCCGCCACCAGTTCGCGCCGGTGTTCTTTTACAATGTTAACGACACGGTGCCAGGTGTAATGGTCCCCGGCTGCGTACGCTGTTGTGCTTGCCCCGGACATCCGCCTAGTGGCCCACGGGGAAAGCCCGGAAAACGGTTTGGCCATACCCCGCAGGCTTCTCCTGACCGCGAAAGCTCGCCATAGCCTTCGCGCCGAAGACCGGCGCTCCTGCGGGGCAGGCGCTACGAACCGGTAAATGCATGTTCAACATACCCCGTTATCCCCGCACAAACAGGGCCATGGATTCCACGTGGGTGGTATGCGGGAA
>JALSRZ010000125.1 GCA_026984515.1 Thiohalobacter sp.
AAGGACAGAATGATCGGGTGTTTTTCTGCGGCGGTGATCAGAGCCTTATAATTGTCACGGCCTGCCGACCAGTACCGCACCGTTGATGCGGGCAAGCCCAGAAAATGGGCAGCCTCGGGCACCGTAATAGGCGGGCATTTCCCTTGGGTCAATTGATCTGGATTTGGCGTGTCTGGTCATCGGATCCTCCAGCGACGAATGTTAGCAAACCATTGCTAACTTTGTACTGACGTTGAGGAGCCCCCTTTGTTCCTGGTAATGAATGTTTCTCCGTAGGGCCGCTATACGGAGGTGGCCAATTGAATGCAGATGGATAAATCGTGGTATACATTCCCGGCATCGCATAAACAATTCTTATCGCAAATCCCCGGTACACCCCCCAGTTCCCACTATCCGGGCCACCCTGGGTTAACCAATTGAATCAACACAATTTACCCAAACTGTATCGAAGAATCCCTGTTTCAAGCTAATCAGTAACTTATTGATTTTACTGGTCTTGAAAATACTGTTGACATACCGACCGGTATGCATTAAAAAGTAAACGCTCACTAACAAAGGAGAATCGATATGCCTGATTTCGATATGGAACTGGATGCGCGCGGCCTGAACTGTCCTTTGCCCATCCTGCGCGCCAAGAAAAGTATCAACGCGATGAACGCCGGTCAGGTGCTGCGTATCATTGCCACGGATCCCGGCTCGGTGAAGGACTTCGAGGCGTTCTGCAAACAGACCGGAAATGAATTGCTCGCTACTTCCCAGGATGGCGGGGAGTACCAGTTCAATATTCGCAAGTCCTAGCCGGTGCCCGGCTTTCCCTGCTGCCTGGCAGGGAAAGCCGTTTTTTGCGAAGGATACGAGACATGCAAGCAGCTTTGGGATTCCGGGATGTATATGCCTACCCGGCGGCCCACCTCAGCCTGACGCTTGAGGGTGTGCGTGTACCGGTCAGTTATCGTAATACCTGGTGTGATGGTTTTGGTGCCCGCGGCTGGAAACTCGATGTATCCCGCAGCGACCCGGCGATCATTGCCAGTACCCGTGTGACGGGTGAGCGGATCCCCACATCGGTCCTGGTGCACGATCTGCTCGATCACCTGTTGTCCGGTTTTGATGCCAGCGGTCATCGTGCCGAAGCCATGGCGCTGGTGCAACTGGGTGAACGCACTGGCAGCGATATTCGTGGTGACTACCTGCAGATGGTGCGCGAAGATGTGCGTCACGGTCACGTCAACCGGGAACCATTGTCTGCTTTTCTGCCCGCCGCGCTGCTCACAGATGTGCCGGCAGACAAACAGGCAGACGGGCGGGGGCTGATGCAGGCCTTGCAGGCACAGCTGGGCGAGGTTGAACTGGAACGGCGGCTGGTCCGTCATTTCTTCACGCTGGGGGAATGCGGCAAGAGACATGCGCAGGACAGCTGGAGACTGCTGGGCCTGAAAACATCGCGCCGCACGCTCATCGGGCTCACCCTGCAGCGTGTGCTGTCGGCTGTTGACCGGCGCGTCGAGGAGCGGGGCGTCGAGCAATTGCAGGCGGTATTCATCGTCGGCAACGAGCAGTGTGCACTCGAAGTCGAACGTGGAAACGCATTCGGGCTGCGTAAACGATACACTTCCAGGGTCGGGGAAGCATGGCCAAGCGACTGAAAGCCGCGGAGCGAAAAGCCGCCATCCTTGCGGTTGCCAAGGTACTGTTCTCCGACAGGGGGTACCACGGTGTCTCGGTAGACGAGATTGCCCGGCGGCTGGGGGTCAGTCCGGCCATCCTGTACCGGCATTTCCCTTCCAAGGAAGCATTGTACGAAGAAGTGTTGAACGGCATTGCCTGCAAGCGTGAAAGCTATGTCGAAGCCGTGGTGAACAGCGACGGCAGTTTTGCGGATACCCTGCGCAAGATTACCCGCATCTACATCGAAAGTGTTTCCAGGGATCCCGATTACCTGCGTATGGAGATGCAGAGTGCGCTGGAAGGCAGTGATGCAACCCGACGGTTTTTCGAAAACCGCTGGCGCCCGTTTACCGATTTTATCGAGTTCAGTCTCAAGGAACTCAGCGCCGCCAATACGATTCAACCCGTCAACGGCCAGCTGGCCGCGATGGCCTTCCAGGGCATGTTGCGTGAAGCCCTGTACTCCAAGTGCATCTACCAGTCTCCCCGTTACCGCGACATGGACCTGTTTGAAATTTCCGATTACCTGGTCGGACTGTTTTTCCGTGCCGTGGGGTACCACGAAAGCTGAAGCGGGTCTCCGGAACCTGTTCCCCGGCCGGGAGTCTGAATACACAGGTTGACGGCAAGTCCTTCGCCGTTCTGGTGAAAAGCGGGTGCAGCACGATCCTGGTCGTTTGCAGAGGGCCGTGGGGAAGGGTTTGGTGGTTGCGTCATTCCGGCATACACTGGAGTGGAGGGTAACGGCCAGGCAGGTTATCCAGGGCCTGGCGCGAGCGTCGTGGAGGTGCAGCGTGCTCCCGGTGGGTAATGGTATGCGTGGTACAGTTCGGGTGCTGGTGCTTCTCCCGGTCATGCTGACCGCGGTCATGAACCTGTGGGCAAGTGACGCAGAGTCCGACCCGCCCCCGGGCGCAGTCGCCGTTGAGCTGCGCAATATACTGCTGTCGTTGATCCTGGAACCCGCTCAACGCCCCGCCAATCTTGCCGCCTTTCGCCGGGGGGGAGACCCGCGCCCTGCGCCTGCGAGACCGGGTGCCGGTCTACACCATCTACCAGACGGCCTGGGTGGACGGGAACAACGCCGTGCAGTTCCGGGACGATATCTCCAGCGCGACCAGGGTCTTGCGCAGGCCCTGAAGGAACAGGGATCGCTGCAGGACACCTTTTTCGCCACAAAACCGCCGCACATCAATGCCCTGGCGGCGGAGGGTAAGCGGGTGATAAGCCTGGAAAATTAGGCGGATTCCGGTATAATTCCCGGGCAAGCCTGTCTGGCACAGGCTATGCATCAATCAGGGAACTATGAACGAACATCGCCGCACGCCCCGTCAGGACGACACCCATCACCCCGCACGACGCCGGTTTATCAGGACGCTCCTCGGAACAGGAGCTGTGCTGGCTGCGCCTGCGTTGCAGGCATCGGTGCACCGTGCTACGGAACGCAGCCTGTCCTTCAGGAACCTGCACACGGGTGAAACGCTGCGCTCGACCTACTGGGCGCAGGGCCACTACCTGAAAGACGAACTGCAGGGCGTGAACCGGCTGCTGCGCGACCACCGTTCGGGTGAAGTGCATGCCATGGACCCGAAGCTGCTGGATCTGCTGTACCTGTTGCAGCAGTCCGTTGCGGTCAGTGGCCCGTTCCATATTATTTCCGGTTATCGTTCGCCGCAGACCAACCGCAAGCTGCGCGCAAAGAGCAGTGGTGTGGCGAAGCACAGCCTGCACATGCAGGGCCGGGCGGTCGATATCCGCCTGCCCGGTTGCGAGCTGAAACACCTGCGGGATGCTGCCCTGGCGCTCAGTGCGGGTGGTGTGGGTTATTACGCTGCTTCGAATTTTATCCACGTCGATACCGGGCGCATACGCCACTGGTAAACGCGACCGGCCCGGTTCAGTCCGGGTTCCTGACTACATAGCTTCCCACGGCAATCCCCTGCAGGTGCCAGTTGCCGACGCGGTGCCGGATCAGGCGCAGGGTAGGGAAGCCGATGTGTGCAGTCATGCGCCGCACCTGCCGGTTGCGGCCCTCGCGGATGGTGAGATCCAGCCAGCTGGTGGGAATGGTTTTGCGCTCCCGGATCGGCGGCTGCCGTGGCGCAACGTCGGGTGCTTCGATCCGTTCCACCCGGGCCGGGCGGGTGAGCCCGTCTTTCAGTTGCACCCCTTCGCGCAGGCGTTCCAGGTCGCTTTCCGCCGGTATGCCTTCCACCTGCACCCAGTAACTCTTTTCCTTGCCGTACTTCGGGTTGGCGATACGCTGTTGCTGCCGGCCGTCATCGGTCAGGATCAACAGGCCTTCGCTGTCGTAGTCCAGCCGGCCGGCGGCATAGACGGCGCGCAGTTCGATGTAGTCGGCAAGGGTTTTTTTATCGCCCTCGGTGGTGAACTGTGACAGTACCCGGTATGGCTTGTTGAACAGGACGATCACTTGTCGAACAATAATGGCGCCACGTCGGAGAAATGACTGGCGAAATGCACCTCGATACCCTCGCGTATGTAGTCCGGAATTTCATCGAAGTCGCCCTGGTTGGCTTCCGGGAGGATCAGCTCGCGGATATTCAGGCGCCGCGCCGCGATGACTTTTTCGCGGATGCCGCCGACCGGCAGTACCTGTCCGGTCAGGGTCAGTTCACCGGTCATGGCCAGCTTGCGTACCAGCTTGCGCCGTCGCGCCAGTGACAGCAGCGCGCTGGCCATGGTGATACCTGCGCTGGGGCCGTCCTTGGGGGTTGCGCCCGCGGGCACGTGCAGGTGGACCAGCGAGTTTTCAAAAAAGTCCGGGGATGCACCCCAGCGCTCGGCGTTGGCGAGGATGTAACTGTAGGCGATTTCCGCCGATTCGCGCATCACGTCACCCAGCTGGCCGGTGAGTTTGAACCCGCGAGTGAAACTGTGAATGCGGGTGGCCTCGATGCTCAGGGTGGCGCCGCCCATGGCCGTCCAGGCCAGGCCGGTGACAATGCCTACCCCGGTCATGCGTTTTTCCGGGGCAAACACGGGCTTGCCAAGATAGTCTTCGACATCCCGGGCGCGCACGTGTATGGGTGTCTTCTCGCCCTCGAGGATTTTGAGTACGGCCTTGCGGGCGACCTTGCCCAGGTATTTTTCCAGCCGCCGCACACCGGCCTCGCGTGCGTAGTCCTCGATGATCCTGCGCAGGGCGGCCTTGTCGATGCGCAGCTGACCTCTTGGTTTCAGACCGTTGCGTTCAATCTGCCTGGGCAACAGGTGGTGCCGTGCGATTTCCATTTTCTCACTGGCGAGATAGCCCGACAGCTGGATGACTTCCATGCGGTCGAGCAGCGGCCCGGGAATGGTGTCCAGCTGGTTGGCGGTACAGATGAACAGCGCCCTGGACAGGTCGAAAGGCAGGTCCAGGTAATGGTCGAGAAAGTCGCTGTTCTGTTCCGGGTCCAGTACTTCCAGCAGGGCCGAGGCCGGGTCACCCTGGTAGGAGGCGCCGACCTTGTCGATTTCATCCAGCATGATCACCGGGTTGGAGGTCCGGGTGTCCTTGAAGGCCTGGATGAACTTGCCCGGCATGGCGCCCACGTAGGTACGGCGATGCCCCTTGATCTCCGCCTCGTCGCGCATGCCGCCCAGCGAGAAGCGGAAAAAGCGTCGCCCCAGTGCCCGCGCTATGGAGCGTCCCAGGGAAGTCTTGCCGACCCCGGGGGGGCCAACGAACAGGATGATCGAGCCGGACACTTCACCCTTCATGATGCCCACGCCGATGAATTCCAGGATACGCTGCTTGATGTCCTGCAGGCCATCATGGTCCTCGTCCAGGATTTTTCGCGCCATATTGAGGTCCAGCTGGTCTTCACTGCAGACGCCCCAGGGCAGTTGTGTCAGCCAGTCCAGGTACGTGCGCGTGGTGGCGTATTCCGGTGAACCGGTCTCCAGTACCGCAAACTTCTGCATTTCCTCATCGATGCGTTTCCGCGCGGCTTCGGGCAGGGTAAGTGCTTCCATCCGCTCGCGGTATTTATCGAGCTCCGCGGTGCGGTCATCCTTGGAGATCCCCAGTTCTTTCTGGATCACCTTCATCTGTTCGCGCAGGATGTGTTCGCGCTGGTGCTGTTGCATTTCGCTTTCGACCTGCTGGCGGATATCCGCCTGGGTCCTGGCGATTTCCAGTTCCTTGTTGATCAGTATGTGCACGCGCTGCAGGCGGGTCAGCAGGTCGGTGGCTTCCAGTACCTTCTGCTGCTCCTCGCGGTTGGAAGTGGTCAGGCTGGCGGCAAAATCGGCCAGGTGTGACGGATCGTTGGGATGAAAATTGTCCAGGAACAGCTTGAATTCCTCGCCGTACAGCGGGTTCAGCGGCACCAGTTCCTTGATGGTGTTGATCACGGCAACGGCATAGGCCTTGATTTCCGGCATTTCCTCGTAGCGTTCTTCGGGAAAATATTCCACGCGCGCGGTAAAGGGTACTTTTTTGTTCAGCCAGTCCTTGATGCGGAAGCGCTGTAACCCTTCCAGCAGCACCTGCATACGGCCATCCTGCTGGCCGATACGGTGAATGCGGCAGGCGGTGCCCATGCGGTGAAAATCCTCGATCCCGGCCTGGTGTGATTTCTCGGTGCGTACCAGCAGCAGACCGATCACGTTGTTGGCGTTCTCCTGGGCGGCGCGGATGGTTTCACCCCACTGCTCGGCGTCCATCAGCAGCGGTATGGCCTGGCCGGGGAAAAACGGCCGCTCGGTCTGCGGCAGGATGGGGATGGTGCCAGGCAATATTTCGCTGGCGCGTACCAGTCCGCTGCCCTGTGAAGTGGCATCCGTGTCATTGTTTTCCGGGTGATCGATATCCATAGTCGTCCGTTTTTTATAGTTGCCTGGGTAAATTAAGGTGGTGCAGGATGGATCATAATTCAAGGGGTATAGTAACGCCTGTGCAGCCACAAAAGTTTTCCACAGATATTGTGGATAACTATGTGGATGAAATGCCCTGAAAGCGATCCGGACCCTGAAAATACAGTACTTGCGTTAAATCGATCATTTTTGCCGCAATAAGTATAATATCCGGTTAAACAAATAGATAGGTAATATTCCAAGACTTCTATTTAGCTGATAAAGGCTTTGTGCCGTGTTTTTCTTATCCCTGGCCATCCCCTGTGAATAACGACAGTCCGGTGGACAGGGCGCGGACGGGAAAGTCAATACCCTGCAAGCGGGTAAGTGAAAATTTATTGGCCGTTTTTTCACCCGCTGGCCCGGCTTTCCGACCGTTGACACCCTTATCTGACAACAGGAGCAGAGATCATGAAAGCAACCGCGGAGCTGCAGTTTGTACCCATCGGTCAGGGTGTTTCCGTGCGTCGGGAAATCACCCGTGTCATCGAATGGCTCGGGCAGCAGGATTTCATCCTGGAAGTGCACGCCTCGGGCACCAATATCGAGGGAGAGATGAACGCCATACTCGCTGCGGTCGGGCAACTACACGAGGCACTGCATAACGACGGTACCGTGCGCCTGGTCAGTTACCTGAAACTGGAAACCCGTACGGACAAGGAGCCGACACTGGCCGGTAAACGGCTATAGACCTGTGCGTGGAGGATGATTTCCTGCGTGACCCGCCCGGTCCGGTGGCAGTGATGCCTGCTCGCACACCAGGTGTTTTGTCGGCCAGGTTTTTCACCAAACTCCGGGATGAATGCAACGGATTGTAATTTAAAGAGAAATAAATCTACCCCGCGTTGCGCAAACCGTTTGGTTTTCAGCCGGTCAGCCGATACAGGAGGGAGAGAGGCGCAACAAGGGCAACGGCTGCACGATGTTTCTGGAACTCCGCAACAAGCTGACACTGTTCGACAGTTTTTTTAAACCATTCAGCCGCCGCGGCGCGCTGATGCTCTTCGACCGGCAGGCCCGGATATACCGTTTGCTGACGCTGCTGGCGGGCCTGGGCGGGTACTTTTTCCTGCTGCTGTTTCCGACCTTACTGGTCATCATGCCGGTAGTGCTCTTTTACACGGTCCAGCCGGCCATGTCGGACTGGCAGTGGTTCCTGGTGACGGTCGAAGTGCTGTCATTATCGGTTGCCATGGTGGTGACCTATGCCATCACCGCGATGCGTTTTCCATTACCCTCCGGCCTGGAGCTGACACCGGCCAGCACGCCGAGACTGTTCGAGCTGTTGCAGGAACTCACGGAACTCTACGGCGTGGACCGGATCGACCGGGTCGTCCTGCGTGACCGCTTCGTGGTCCGTGTCATCCGCACGCCACGTAACGGCTTTGCCTTTTCCACCACCCGCACCCTGGTCATTGGTCTGCCGGTACTGCTGACCATGTCGCCACTGGATGTGCATGTATTACTGGCCCGGCGTGTGGGGCAACTGTCCGGGAAGGGGCATCGACTGGACAGCTGGCTCTACTCACTGCGTGATATGTGGGACCAGTATATTGCCGGCTGTGCGCTGCACTCGCCCCTGTTCGCCAAACCGGTGTGCTCCTTCTTTGCTTCCTACGCGCCTTTCTACCGCGCCTTCTCGGTCGGTGTCGCCCGCAGCAGCGAACTGGATGCGGATCGGTGTGCCCTGCAGGCCATCAATGACCGCGATGTGGCAAGAGGCATCACCGGTCAGGTGCTGACCGAGGCCTACCTGTGTCGCAGCTACTGGCCGGCCGTGCTGGAGGCCGGCGTGTCCGGCAGCGGCGGGCTGTCACCGCACGCGGACATGGCGAAGGTGTTTGGGCACGGTTTGCCGGATGAAGCCGTACAACGCACGCTGGAACAGGTGATCCGGAAAAAGGCAGACCGTCGCAGCGCTGTCCCGCCCCTGGCCGAGCGGCTGGAAAATATCGGTCACCGCAAGCCCCTGTTGCCCAGGCCGATGCCCGTTACCGCGGCCCGGTTCTACCTGGGTGCGGCCTTTGAGCGCTGTATCGAAGTCATCGACAAGCGTGCGGCACAGAAAGTCAGAAGCAAGGTGATCAAGGCATTCGGCGGCTGAAAGCATCGCTGTCTCGCGGCATGGCTGTCCTGTTAACGTTTAAAGCGGGCACAAAGGTGGGGACATGAGACCGGTCTTCTCCACCTCATTCAAAACGTATGCGCTGCCTGTGTTTCAACTGCATCCGGGTTGGTTAACGCTTCCCCGACGGGCAGTGCCGGGGTACAGTCAGGCTGATTCTGTTATTGCGGAGTACGCACCGGATTGTCGTGCGTCGAATTTGCCCGGATAGTCGGCTATGATGTCCCGGCGCGTATTTTGCAGTCACAGCTTGAACTCTGTCATCAGCGGATGGGTCACAGATCGATGTGACGTACGCGTTTCCGGAACAGGGACTCCATACACGTGATCAAAAGATTCCTCCTGGCGGCACTGCTGCTGATCGTGATGTTCGGCGCAATCTTCGGCTGGAAGTTCTACAGCGGACAGAAGATGGCTGCCATGCTGTCCAGGCCGCAACCACCGGCTACCGTCGCCTCCGCGCAGGTGGAGGTGCAGTCCTGGCAACCCTACCTGCGCTCGGTTGGCAGTGTCGATGCCATACGAGGCGTGTTCGTGACCACCGAGGTACCTGGGCAGGTGAGCGAAATCCTGTTCGAGTCCGGTCGCAGGGTGGAGGCCGACGAGGTAATCCTGCAGCTGGATGACAGCGTCGACCAGGCGGACCTGGCAGGGCTGATTGCGCAGCAGAAGCTCGCGCAGCTGCAGTTTGAACGGAACAAAAAACTGCTCAGGGACCGTTCGGTGTCGCGTTCCGACTACGACACATCGCGTGCACAGCTGGATGGTGCGCGCGCCACCGTGGCGGCCAAGCGCGCCACGATTCGCAAGAAAAAGATCCGCGCGCCGTTCAGCGGGCAGCTCGGCATCGTGCAGGTCAACCCCGGCGAGTACCTGTCGCCCGGCGCGCGGATCGTCCCCCTGCAGGCGCTGGACGCCGTGTATGTGGATTACACGCTGCCCGAACGCCATTTCAGCGAGGTTCATGTCGGCCAGCCGGTAGAGGTTGAAGTGCAGGCCTGGCCTGGCCAGGTTTTCGCGGGCACGATCGTGGCGATCAACCCTGGTATCGACCCCGGTACCCGCAGTGTACGCCTGCGTGCGAAGCTGGATAACCCTGAACACCGACTGCGTCCCGGTATGTTTGCCGAGGTGCGTACCGGGTT
>JALSRZ010000126.1 GCA_026984515.1 Thiohalobacter sp.
ACGGCAAACACCGCCGTTCGCCTCCTCCTGCCACAGCCAGGCAAACCGCCTGTCGCCGGATTCCCGGCATATTCACCCGAACCCGCAGGGCGGTTACAATACCGATTGATCCCCACTCGCTACGCTGAGACACTGACCGTATGAATTTCCCCGGTATTGAAGAATTTGTCGGCAATACGCCGCTGGTGCAGCTGCAACGCCTGCCCGGCGAGACCAGCAATACGATCCTGGTCAAGCTGGAGGGTAATAACCCGGCCGGTTCGGTCAAGGACCGTCCGGCGCTTACCATGATCCGGCACGCGGAGGCGCGCGGCGAGATCAAACCCGGCGATACGCTGATCGAGGCGACCAGCGGCAATACCGGGATTGCGCTGGCCATGGCGGCGGCCATGAAGGGCTACCGGATGGTGCTGATCATGCCGGACAGCATGAGCGTTGAGCGCCGCCAGGTGATGAAGGCGTTTGGTGCCGAGATTATTTATGTGACGCGCGAACAGAGCATGGAGGGCGCGCGTGACCTGGCCAAGCAGATGGAGGCCGAGGGCAAGGGCACGGTGCTGGACCAGTTCTCCAACCCCGATAACCCGCTGGCTCATTATGAAGGCACCGGGCCGGAAATCTGGCGTGATACGGAAGGCACGGTTACGCACTTTGTCAGTGCCATGGGGACGACAGGCACTATTATGGGTACCTCGCGTTTTCTCAAGGAGCAGAACCCGGCCATCGAGGTTGTCGGGGTGCAGCCGGTGGAGGGGGCGTCCATTCCCGGTATCCGGCGCTGGCCGAAGGAATACCTGCCGTCGATTTTTGACGCCAGCCGGGTGGATGTCACCATCGATGTGGGACAGGAGGATGCGGAGCAGACCACCCTGGCGCTGGCTGCGCGGGAAGGGATTTTCTGCGGTGTGTCGTCCGGCGGTGCGGTGGCCGCGGCGCTGATGCTGAGTAAACAAGTGGAGAACGCGGTGATTGTCGCGATTATCTGTGACCGTGGCGATCGGTACCTGTCTACCGGGGTGTTTCCCGATTGAATCGCGGAGGGACTGCCTGGCATTGCAATGCCTTGACCTGAAAAGGGTAAGGTATCCGTAATGAAGCCCGGAGGATTTCTATGGGCGCAGTGCGGCAATGTTTTTCAGTCTGGCACTATGCCAAAGGGATTGCCGCGCTGCGCTCGCAATGACGGGTTAGTTCGGGGTTCACAGGCGTTTCTGCGTCGCTTGTCGCGTGTAACTACGGTGTTGTGCCTGGTCCTGCTGTCCTGCACGGCATCTGCGATCGAGCGGGTGCAGCTTCAGCTGGGCGATATCGAGTCCGAAGGCTGGCGGCTGGAGGGTGTCAGCCTGTCGTTTGAGCTGCTTGCCTCCGATCGGCCCGGCCTGCAACTGGAGGTGGCCTCGCTCACCATTGGCCGCTACCGGGTTGCGAATCTGCGCCTGACCTGTGCCGCTTTCAGCGTATTGCCGGCGGCGGTCGATTGCCCTGACGGGCAACTCAGCCTGTCCAGTGATGCCGTCAGCGTGCAAGCCCTGCCGGCAGATTTCCGGTACCGTCTTGATACCCGTGAACTCCGTGTGTCGCTATCGGCGCTGCCGCTGGCGGGTGGTGAGGCGGATGTGCAGTTCCACCAGGCGGATGGTGCGTGGCAGCTGAAGGCGCAGCTGGCCGGTACTTCGCTGGATGGCGTGGCGGGCCTGCTCAGTAGACTGGGGCAGGAGGTTCCGGTGCCGGCTTACCAGGGGGTGCTCAGCGGCCGCCTGCAGGCGTCGGGTAACGGTGCGGGGCTGGCGCGGATCGGCTGGGATATACAGGTACGCGACGCCGGTTACAGCAATGCCGAGGGCAGTCAGGCAGCGGAGGCGCTGCAGCTGGACAGTCGCGGTTCCGCCCGGCCGATTGCAGCGGGCTGGCGGGTAAAGTCTTCCCTCAATGCGCGCGCGGGCATGTTGTACGCCGAGCCGGTATACCTGGAGTTCTCTGCGGCGCGGCCACTGGAGCTGTCGCTGGACCTGGACTGGCTGGCGCAACGCGAGGAGCTGCGGGTGCGCTCCCTGGCTTTTAACCAGCCGGGGGTGGTGACCGGTC
>JALSRZ010000127.1 GCA_026984515.1 Thiohalobacter sp.
CGGGGTTACCGGCACATTGACCGCCTGGTGATCAGTCACGCGGACCAGGACCACAGCGGTGGCGCACGTGCACTGTCTGAGCGCATGGAAATACGCAGCATCCACGCTGGCGAACCGGGCGCCATCGACTGGGCCCGCTCACAGCAGTGTCATGCCGGGCAGCGCTGGAGCTGGGACCGGGTCCACTTTACCTACCTGGGGCCACGTACAGCCGGTGAAGGCAATAACGGCTCCTGCGTATTGCGCATCGAAACGGCAGCCGGACAGGTGCTGCTGTTGCCGGGCGATATCGAACGGGACGGTGAAACCCGGCTGCTAGAAAGCCACGCCCCGCAACTGGCCGCCGACGTCCTGGTAGCCCCCCACCACGGCAGCCGTACTTCATCGGGCCGGGCTTTCATCCGTACCGTGCACCCCCGCTATGTGCTGTTCCCGGTCGGCTACCGGAACCGTTTCGGGTTTCCCGTGCCGGAGGTGCTGGCACGCTACCGCCAGCTCGGTGCACAGGTGCTGGACACGGCGCACAGCGGCGCCATACGGATGCGCCTGGAAGCCGGGCGAGGACTAACCGTAGTGGAGACCCGCCAGCCTGGAAGCGTAGCGCACACACCCTGAGAGGTGGCAATGGGAATGCAGGCCTTTTTACTGAAATCATTCGTATTTTCCGCCAGATCAAGTATTATTCCCCCGGTCTGGTGCCAACAGGAAAGGAAGACATTACGTGTTTGAACTGGTAGCCGCGGGCGGCTGGCTTATGGCCCCCATCATCGCCTGTTCCATCATTGCCTTTGCGATCATTGCCGAGCGTCTGTGGACACTGCGCGTCAAACGGGTGATTCCCGGGCCACTGGTAGCCCAGGTCTGGGACTGGGCCAAGGAGAAGAAGCTGGACGTGGAACGTATGCAGGCCCTGCGAGCCGGCTCTCCGCTGGGCCGGATCCTGGCGGCCGGTCTGAGCAACCGCAATGCCAGCCGCGAGATCATGAAAGAGGCCATCGAAGATACCGGCCGCCACGTGGTGCACGAACTGGAGCGCTACATCAACACACTGGGCACCATTGCCGCGATCTCGCCGCTGCTGGGACTGCTGGGCACGGTCATCGGCATGATCAAGGTGTTTTCGGCCATCACTACCCAGGGGGTCGGCAATCCCGCGGCACTCGCGGGCGGTATCTCCGAAGCGCTGATCACCACCGCGGCCGGCATGGTCGTCGCCATCCCGACCCTGATGTTCTACCGGTATTTCCGCGGCAAGGTGACCATGCTGGTCATCCGTATGGAACAACAGGCGCTGCGCATGGTCGAGGTACTGCACGGTCAGCGCAGCCGTGAAAGCGCCGAAGGGCAGCAGTTGTGAACCTGCGCCAGTCCGAGAGCGACGAGCCGGAGGTCAACCTGACACCGCTGATCGACGTGGTGTTCATCCTGCTGATCTTTTTCATGGTATCCACCACCTTTCAGAAAGAATCGCGGATCAACATCGAGTTGCCAGAGGCCAGCGCCGATGCAGTGGATGAAGAGAAAGACGTGCTGGAACTGGTCATCGACGCCGAGGGTCGCTATTTCATCGAGCAGCAGCAGGTCGTCAATACCGAACTGAATACCCTCAAGAAAGCCATCCGCAAGTTCCTCGGCGAGCGGACCAGCATCCCCGTCGTGATTCGCGCGGACCGGCGTACGCCCTATGAAGCGGTAGTGCGCGCCATGGATGCAACGGCCCAGCTGGGCCTGGTGCAGATGTCGCTGGCCACCAGCCAGCCGGAAAACGCGCAAGAGTGAAGTCACAGCCAGTTTCGGCTGCCGCTCTGTACCAACGCCTGCTCGGTTACGCTGTTCCGTACTGGCGTGTCTTTATCATCGCCGTGCTGGCAATGGTTCTTTTTGCCGCCACCGATACCGGCTTTGCCGCCCTCATGAAACCCATGCTGGACGGCAATTTCACCGACCGCGACCCCGCCATGATCCGCTTTGTGCCGCTGGCACTGATCGGGCTGTTCGTGTTTCGCGGCCTGGCGGGTTTTGTTTCGCGCTACGGCATGAGCTGGATCGGCCGGCGCGTCATCCAGGTGCTGCGCCGCGACCTTTTCCACCAGCTGCTGCGCCTGCCGGCACGTTACTATGACCTGAATCCCTCCGGGCGGCTGCTGTCCCGCCTGACCTTCGATGTCGAGCAGGTGGCGGAAGCGACCACCAACGCGGTGACCATCCTGATCCGTGACAGCCTGACCATGCTGTTCCTGCTGGCCTACATGTTCTGGATCAGCGGCTGGCTGACACTGCTGTTCCTGGTAATCGGACCGGTGCTGGTACTGCTGATACGCGCCGTCAGCCGCAACTTTCGCAGGATCAGTCACCGCATCCAGGATTCCATGGGTGAACTGACCCAGTTCAGCGACGAAGTCATCCACGGCCAGCGCCTGGTGAAGACCTTCACCGGCGAACAGTACCAGGAACAGCAGTTCGAACAGGTAAATGAACGCAATCGTAGACTGCACCTGAAAATGGCCGCCGTACTGGGCGCCAGCACACCGGTCGTGCAGTTGATCGCCGCCTGTATTCTGGCCCTGGTTATTTACCTCGCGACGCTGGAATCGGTCACCCGGGAAATCAGCGTCGGCAGTTTCGTGTCGTTCATCACCGCCATGCTGTTGCTGATGCAGCCCATCAAGCGCCTGACCAATATCAATGCCTCGATCCAGCGCGGTGTCGCCGCGGCGCGCAGTATTTTCGAGGTGCTGGATGAACAGACCGAACCGGACAGCGGTACGCTGGCACTGCCACGCGCCAGCGGGGCCATTGAATTCCGTAACCTGTACTTTGCCTACGACCTGGCCAAGGGCGATGTACTGAAGGATATCTCCTTTGCCGTGCAGCCCGGTCAGAGCGTGGCGCTGGTAGGCCGTTCCGGCAGCGGCAAGACCACGCTGGCAAACCTGCTGGTCCGCTTCTATGAACCGCGCCAGGGCGCCATCTGTCTGGACGGCGAGGACATCCGTCACTACCGCCTGGCGGACCTGCGCCGCCAGGTGGCGATGGTCGGCCAGGACGTCATCCTGTTCAACGATACCATTGCACACAATATCGCCTACGGCCGCACGGACGAGGTTAGCGAAGCAGAGATCATCGCCTGCGCCGAGGCCGCTCACGCCATGGAATTCATCCGCGAACTCCCGGACGGCCTGGCGTCCCGCATTGGTGACCGTGGTGTGCTGTTATCCGGGGGACAGCGGCAACGTATCGCTATTGCTCGCGCCATGCTGCGGGACGCGCCGGTGCTGGTCCTGGACGAAGCGACCTCGGCCCTCGATAGCGAGTCGGAACGCGCGGTGCAGGATGCGCTGCACAAACTGATGCAGAACCGCACATCGCTGATCATCGCCCATCGCCTGTCCACGGTGGAACACGCCGACCGCATCCTGGTACTCGAGCAGGGCCGCATCGTGGAATCCGGTAACCACGCGACCCTGCTGGCACAACAGGGTCGCTATGCAGACCTGTACCGTCTGCAATTCAGGGAAGACGGTGAGTCCGCATGACACCCGGACAGCTGGAACGGGGCCTGCAGAAGCTCTGGTACGGTCAGACGCGGGCCTGCCTTTTCCTGCTGCCGTTCTCCTGGCTGTACTGCGCGCTGTCCGGTCTGCGCCGGCTGGCCTACCACTACGAGCTGCTATCCTCCACGCAGCTCGATTGCCGGGTGCTGGTGGTCGGCAACATCACGGTGGGCGGTACCGGCAAAACGCCGCTGGTCATCGCCATTGCCAGGCGTGCGCAACAGGCAGGACTGCGGGTAGGCATACTGACACGCGGCTACCGCGGCCGGGCGCGGCACTGGCCACGGCAGGTTCACGGCGACAGTGACCCTGCCGAAGTCGGCGAGGAAGCGGTGCTGCTGGCCCGCAAAACCGCGCTGCCAGTATTCGCCGGGCCCGATCGCGCAGCGGCGGGCAGGGCGCTGCTGCAGGCATCGCCCTGTGACCTGCTGATCAGCGATGACGGCCTGCAGCACTACGCGCTGCACCGGGATACCGAAATTGCGCTGGTCGATGCGACCCGCGGCCAGGGGAACGGTTTCTGTCTGCCGGCCGGCCCGTTGCGCGAGCCGGCCTCGCGTTTACGCCGCGTCGATGCGGTAGTGCTGCTCGGGGAGGTGCCCGGCAAACCCTGTTCTGTGTCATTGCAGCCAGAAGCCGCCCGTGCAGTAGCCGATCCGTCACAAAGCCGCGAACTGGAAGGGTTTCGCGGCCAGACCGTGCACGCGGTAGCCGGCATCGGCAACCCGGAACGCTTTTTCACCAGCCTGCGCGCAGCAGGACTGGAGGTCCTGCCGCACCCGTTCCCGGATCACCACCGCTTTGCTCCCCCGGACCTGGCATTCGCCGACGACAGACCGGTTTTAATGACTGAGAAAGACGCGCTAAAATGCGAGGGCTTTGCCGCACCGGACTGGTGGTACGTACCGGTTGCGGCGCAGCCGGATGCCGCCCTGGAGGACTGGCTGGCAAAACTACTGCATCAGGATACCCGCCTTGGATAAAAAACTGCTCGACATACTGGCCTGCCCGGTCTGCAAGGGTCCGCTCGTCTATGACCGCGAACAGCAGGAACTCATCTGCAAAGTCGATCGTCTGGCCTACCCGATCCGCGATGACATCCCGGTCATGCTGGAAGAAGAAGCCAGGCAATTGCCTGCCGAAGAAGAAGTCTAGAGGGCGGTTCGCGTGTCACATGTGTACCGGGTAGTCATCCCCGCGCGCTACGCCTCGACCCGTCTGCCGGGCAAGCCGCTGCGTGAACTGGTGGGCAAACCCATGTTGCAGCACGTGTACGAAGCGGCACAGCAGTGCAATGCGCAGCAGGTCGTGATTGCCACGGACGATGAGCGCATCGAATCCGCTGCCAGGGACTTTGGCGCCGAGGTCTGCATGACGGCAGACACGCACGCCAGTGGCACCGACCGTTTGGCCGAAGTCGTGGCCAAACTGGGCTGGCCGGATGGGGATATCGTGGTCAACGTGCAGGGCGACGAGCCGCTGATGCCGCCGGCGCTGATCGACCAGGTGGCTGATGACCTGGCGGCCAGCCCGGACGCTGCGATTTCGACGGTGGCGACACCAATGGTTGCCGCCGGCGAGTTTTTTGATCGCAACGTGGTCAAGGTAGTCACCGACCGGGCGGGGTTTGCACTGTACTTCAGCCGTGCATCCATCCCCTGGGACCGGGACCTGCTCAACAGCGGCGTACAGGCCCTGCCGATCGGCATCGTGCCGTTACGGCACATCGGCATCTACGCTTACCGGGTCGGTTACCTGGGACGTTACACGGAGATGCGCAGCTGTCCGCTGGAGCAGGCCGAACAACTGGAGCAGTTACGCGCGCTCTGGTACGGGGAGCGTATTCACGTGGCCGAAGCCTGCCAGCGACCGGGGCCGGGGGTCGATACCGAAGAGGATCTGTTGATCGCTGCACAACTGTTGCAGGCCAGGCACAAGGACTCATCCTGAATTCGTTCCGCCGGCAGGATCCAGCCAGCTTGTAATCACCGGGTTCAGCTCACCGGTTTCGTCAAACAGGTGCAGCGTGTGGCACTGCTGGACACGCCGGGTCGCTTCACCGAACTGGTTACCCTGGATCACCGGTTGCCGGTCTTCACAGCGCAATACCAGTGATTTTTCGCTGTCGAGTATTTCAATCACGCGGCAGGCATGCCCGCTATAGGCGACACGCTTGCCAACCAGCCGTCGTAATTGTTTCAGGAGATTCGTATCGATCACCCCGGCATCCTACGGGAGCACTCACCGGCAAGTCTATAGCCGCCAGCCAGTTGCCGGTGAGCTATGGTCGAAGTGTGCAGTACCCGGGGGACGGAAACCCGGATACCATGTAATTTATTAAGAATATATCCTAACCTGCTGTTATATATTATTTAATATATCACTTCTATCCCGTTGCTGTGCCGGTAAGTCTGGAGTACGCCTGCAGGTGAGGACAGGGAACCGGTATCACCCGGTCAAGACACGCAGAACCTGCCATCCCTGGCCGCTCGACTGCCGCATCCCGGCGGCAGACGGTCTTGACCGGGTGATACCGGTTCCCTGTCCGGATGGCCCGACCTGGCTCAAGACGTGCCCGCCGCTTATGTTTCAGTCACGTTATTTGGCAGGGTAACGGGACAGCAGTAACTCAAAGCCACAACATCAACCCGCAGGCAAAGCGATGACTGAGCAACGGGTGACTCGGGTACAAGCGGATCTGGTAGTGCTGTAAGCCGTTGAACCCTTCACAGGGCAGGGGATTGCACAGGTCGGCCCGGTACAGGGTTTCCTCCTGCGTACCTTCGCCATCTGCCTGCAGCAGCACGCTGGCTGCCGGCACCAGTTCATCGAGACCATTGCGCGCGCTGATCACACACTCCACGACCACATCCTGCGGTGACAGACCGTTCAGTCGCACCGCGACTTCGATGGGCAGTGGCTGACCGGACAGGATCGAGCGGGCAGGGGACTTCGACAGGCGCACGGACAGGTTTGGCCAGGCCTCGGCCACTTTCCTTTTCCAGTCGGCAAGTTCAACGGCACCGGCGGCCCGGTCGCTGGCCAGCCGTTTACCCTGTCGTGCGGCAGGTCCGTAAAAATCACGCAGGTAATCACTTGCCATGCGGATATTGTTAAAGTGCGGCAGAACGGTGCGCAACGATGCCTTGGACTTTTCGATCCAGGGTTGCGGCTCACCGTCCTGGTTACGTGAAAAATACAGCGGGATGACTTCGCGCTCAAGGACGTTCATCAGCTCGTTGGCTTCGTGGGTATCCCGGCTACCGGTGTCCAGCTCGGGGTGCGGGGTAATGGCCCAGCCATTTTGACCATCGAACGCTTCGGCCCACCAGCCATCCAGTACGCTGAGATTGATGGCACCGTTGATGGCGGCTTTCATCCCCGAAGTGCCGCAGGCCTCCTTGGGATACTCGGGGACATTCAGCCAGACATCCACGCCGGGATAGAGGTCCCGGGCCAGGGACAGGTTGTAATCTTCCAGCAGGAGAATACGGCCGCGGAATTCCGGCCGGTTGGCCACATCGGCAATTTCACGGATCAATTGCTGTCCCGGCACATCGTCAGGATGCGCCTTGCCGGCAAAAATAAAGATCACCGGACGTTTGTTGTCACCGACCAGGCGTTGCAGCCTGGCAAGATCACGGAACAGCAGGGTGGCACGTTTGTAGGTAGCGAAACGTCGCGCAAAACCGATGACCAGGATATCCCGGTGTGGTTCCGAAAGGTAGTGGATCGCGGCGCGGGTTTCGGATTCCACACAGCCGTTGCGCTGCGACTGGGCAATCAGGCGGCTGCGCAGTTCCCTGAACATGGCGTTCTTGTGGATCTGCCGGACACTGCGGTAGACATGATTCGGGATATCGCCGATAAACTGTTCCCAGAAGGCCTGGTCAGTCAGCTTGGCGCGCCAGCCACGCCCGACATACATATCGAACAGGGCAGCCCAGGACTGTCCCAGGAAAGTGTCTACATCGACGCCGTTGGTCACGTAGGCGATCGGGTTTTCTGCCGGCGGGACCTGCGGCCAGAGATAGCGTTCCATCTCCGCGGCGACCTGCCCGTGGATACGGCTCACCCCGTTGCAGAAGCGGGAACCGCGCAGGCTCAGGGCCGTCATGTTGAAAACGCCGGGGTTGTCCGGCGTTTCGCCCAACGCGAGGACACGCTCCTGATCTCCGCCCAGTTCATTGATCAGGTCGCTGAAATGAGCGCACACCAGCTCATTGGAAAAAATATCGTGCCCCGCAGGCACCGGGGTATGGGTGGTAAACACCGTGTTTGATGCCGTCAGCTCCAGGGCGCTTTCAAAGCCCATGCCGGCAGCCGTATACTCGCGACAGCGCTCCAGCACCTGGAAACCGGCGTGCCCTTCGTTGATGTGCCACACCGTGGGCGCCAGGCCCAGGGCACGCAGCGCGCGCACACCACCGATGCCCAGCACGATTTCCTGCTCGATACGTGCCGCAGGCCCGCCTCCGTATAACTGGCTGGTAATGGCGCGCTCCTGCGGCGTATTCTCGGCCACATCACTGTCCAGCAGGTACAGCCTGATATTGCCGACCCGTGCTTCCCAGACCCTGATCTTCACCGGACGCCCGGCAATGATCACGCTGATGTCGATGTCGCGCCCCCGGGCATCTTTCGCCTCGACCACGGGCAGGTCTTCCGGATCCACGTGCGGGTAGTCCGCAAGCTGGCTGCCGTCCCTCAGTATCCGCTGGGTGAAATAGCCTTCGTGGTAGAGCAAACCGACACCGACGAAGGGAACACCCAGGTTGCTCATGGCCTTGCAGTAATCACCGGCCAGGATGCCGAGGCCACCGGCATAGATCGGCATGCTCTGGTGAAAACCGAATTCAGCCGAAAAATAGGCGATCAGGTCACTGTTCATGTCGAAGCTGGATTCGACTTCGGTCAGTGGCCGTTCCTGTATATAGGTATCGTACTCGGAGAGGATGCTGCGAAAATCACCCAGAAAAATCGGATCCCGCGCAGCCTGCTCGAGTTTTTTCTGTGCCACCCGGCGCAGGAATACCCTGGGATTGCTGCGGCTCTCTGTCCAGGTCGCTTCGTCCAGATGCCTGAACAGGCGGCGCACACCACGGTTCCAGCTGTAGTAAAGGTCATTGGCCAGGTCCTGCAGGCGCTCCAGGCGCTGCGGCAGTTGCGGCCTGATTTCTACACTGAAATGTGTTCCCGGCATACGCTTCCCGTTATTGTCATCACACAGGCATACTGTTCGAACTTATTGGCGGAACCGCCCGGAAAGCGGCTGGCACGCGCTGTGTGGGAAAAGGCTACGCCGCGCTATCAGCAGCGTCAACAAAGGTGGATTGACGCAGGTCAATCCGTCGTGTTTCAGCAGCCGTTTTCGTCCTGTAAGCGGTTGACGCCTGCATTCGTGGCATCTAGTGTACTGTAACGTCCTGAATGCACATTCAGGACGTTACAGTACACTAGTCTTTAACGCACAAAAGACAACGGGCACGATTTTGGTTAACGGTCGTCACGGCAGGGGCACAGTGGCTCCGCAGCAGGATATTCGATGGACGCACGCACACATCCCCGCACCCGGATTTCCGTTCCGGTAGAGCTGCACTGCACCCGACGCGACCGCTACCATAGCAGGAAAACCGGCGACATCAGTCCCGGCGGTCTGTTTATCAGCGGCAGCCCCTGCGGTGCAACGGGTTCGGAATTCGAGGTGCTCGTGCCATGCGAAGGGTCGGGTGACCCGCTGTGCCTCAATGCCCGGATCGCACGCGTCGCCCCTGATGGCTTCGGCATGCAGTTCACCGGCGCGAGTCCCGGTCAACTCAGGTTGCTTGAGCAGGTGATTCAGCCGAACTGGGATGGCAAAGATCCTTTCGAAGGCCTGATGATCTTTGCCGCACGTGAACCGGTCGTCGATCTCGCCGGCTGGTTGCGCCTGACCTCGCTGGTGTGCGGGGAATACCAGCGTTGTGCATTGGCGCATGCGCGCTCGGGTGCCCGCCTTGAACCCACCGGCCGGTGACAGGGCACCTGGACCTGCAGGCTGCGGGCTAGCCCGCATTTCTCACCGACTTCCTGCTGCGGCGGCGTCATGCCGCGCGCTAAGCGCGCGTTCACTCGGTCGGGCTGCTCGACATCGTGTCGACTATGCCTGCGCGGCCCTCGGTCGCGAACGCCG
>JALSRZ010000128.1 GCA_026984515.1 Thiohalobacter sp.
CGGGTCCTTGCGCAGCGCGGGTTCAAACCGCAGCTCGTTCAGTACGTGCCTGGTAGCGGTCCGAATGACCTCTACCGGCGTCTCTTCCGCAGCCAGTGTCCAAACCGGCACCAGCAATAACAGCAGGTAAACGAGTTTTGTTTGCATCCTGATTTCTCCCGTCGGTAACAGGTAAGACCACAAATGGCGCGCTATTCTGCATACAGTTCATGAATTAGTTGACCGGTCGGTTTACAACGGGCCGCAAAAATCACCCGGTATCACCCACCGTAGCCAGCTTCAATATGGCGGGCCCCAGCTTCCTGACCACTTCCGGATCATTGTTGGCCTTGGCCACCAGGGTAAGCCCTTCGATATACGCGACCATGGCACTGGCAGTTGCCTGCGTGTCGAGCTGCGCGAGGTCACCGGCTGCAACGGCTTCGTCTAGTGCCTCCTGAACCGGCTGCCTGAAATCACTCAGGATGGCCTTCAGACGCTTGCGGATACTTTCATCCCGCGTACTCAGCTCACCGGCAAGGTTCCCGAACGGACAGCCATAGACATGCCCGGTTTTGTCCCGCACCTCGACATGGTGCCGGTACTGCAGCTCCATCAGGCGTTTAATGCGTTGCAACGGGGGCACATCCCTGGCAAAGGCTTTATGCAGGATCGTGTCCCGGAAGTGGTTCCAGCTTTCATCGAGTACCGCCAGGGTGAGGTCTCTCTTGGAGGGGAAAAAATGGTAGAAACTGCCCTTTTTGACCCCGGCCTGCCGGCAGATTTCCTGCACACCGACCCCTTCATAGCTCCGCGCGTAGAAAAGCGCCTGCGCAGTATCGAGCAAACGTTGCCTGGTTTCATGCGTCCGGATCATATGCCCAGTTTAGTTGACCGGTCGGTTTATTTCAAGTGGACGGCTGCCATAGGTGATAAATTAACCGTTTTATAGCGCCCTGCGGCCCTCCACGTACAGGGGCTGACGTCAGCGCGGTTGTGAATCAGTCCTTGAGACTGGCGCAGTTTTTCTTCGTGCAATCGCCATAGATGATCAGCGAATGATCGCGGATGGTGAAACCGGCCTTTTTCGCCACCTTTTCCTGGCAGCGCTCAATGGTCTCATCCATAAACTCCACCACCTTGCCACACTGGTTACAGACGATATGGTCATGGTGATGTCCCTGGTTAAGTTCGAAGACCGAATGCCCGCCTTCGAAGTGGTGCCGGGTGACCAGACCCGCCGCTTCAAACTGGGTCAGCACCCGGTACACCGTGGCCAGCCCGATCTCCTCCTCGGCATCCAGCAGCACGCGATACACGTCTTCAGCACTCATGTGCCGCGTTTCGCCGGTTTCGAGGATTTCCAGGATCTTCATCCTCGGCAGTGTGACCTTCAGGCCCAGTTTGCGTAATTCACCGGATTCCATTGTTTTGCTTCCCGTTATACCGCCATTTCAGTTATTATCGCGCCGTTCACCTGACAATCAGATCTTCACCTTGATGCGAAAGCTTCTCATCCTTATTACTATAAATGCAAGCCTTTTCCTCGCCGGTTGCGCGGAAGATCCGATCATCAACCGCTTGCCTTTTGTGTACCGTATCGATGTCCAGCAGGGCAACGTCATCACCCGGGAAATGGTCAACCAGCTGCGTATCGGGATGAACAAACGACAGGCACAGTTTGTACTGGGTGCGCCCATGCTAAACGACCCCTTCCATGCCAACCGCTGGGATTATTACTACTCCTACGACCCGGGCAGCGACGGCAAGAATCCGGCTGAACAGCAGCGTGTCACACTGATATTCGAAGCGGACAAACTGACCGATATCAGCGGGACCATGCTCCCCAACCCCCGGCCCGACGCGTTACCGGCCAGTCACCAGGTGACCGTGGTGGTGCCTCCCCAGGAACTGGAAAGCGTCGGTATACTGACCCGCCTGTGGCGCTGGTTCGGCTTTGGCGCCAGCCATGACAGCTAGCCCGCATTTCTCACCGGGTTCCGTAGCGAGGCGGTGGCAGGTCGTGTGATAAGCGGCGTTCGCGACCGAGGGCCGCGCAGGCATAGTCGACA
>JALSRZ010000129.1 GCA_026984515.1 Thiohalobacter sp.
CTGGCCAGTACCGTTCGATGGTAGTGAGTAACCGCCTGATTGAAGAGCTGTCGCTTGTTTCCGAAGGCGTTATAAATGCTGGTTCGTGTGAGACCTGTCGATGATTCCAGGTCATGCAGGGAGGTGCCTTCATAGCCCCTGGACCAGAAAGTGTGCATGGCCGCTTCGAGGGCCGTGGTTTCATCAAATTCCTTATGTCTTGCCATAGGTCGGGTGTAATTTACAGGCCGAAATCGATACCAGGTTAAGTATAACGCATTTCCCCCTAACAAAACCGATCAGTGCAAAAAGCTTGACGATATCGCGCCAGCATTTCTAAACTGTACCGAACGGTATAGAAAACGTATTGGAGGGCTGGAATGATGCGCCCGGATATCGGGGTTCATATGTCACTATCCGATCTTTTCGCCTTCCTTGATTCAGGTTTGCCCATCAAGCTTATGTCGGACTGTGTAGAACAAAAAGTATCCGGGAGGTAGCAGAATCGTGCTTCATGCAATCGAAAATCAGCTGTTCAGAAAGGTGGCGCCGTTTACTATCCGCCACATTCAGCGGCCGGATCTGGCGACGGATGACCCACTGGTCAGAAAAGTGATGGAGCAGGCGTCCCGGGAATTCCAGGTGGCGCCACCGGTTACTCTGCATCAGCCCGACCCTCTGTTACTGGCGGGCGTGTGGGGTTTAATGCGAGAGGCCTTCGTTGTCCATGCAGAAGGCCGGGTCGTCCGTGAGGCGGTAGCCGCCGCGGTATCGCAGCTCAACGAATGCCCGTATTGTGTGGATGTGCATGCTTCGATGCACCTCAGTGCGGGTGGCGAGAGCGATATTCTGGCGAATGAACTGGGTACCGGTACTTCGGCGTCTGCCCTGGCGTATCAGTGGGCCTCTGCAACGTTGATGCCGGATGCAGACATTATCCGTCATCCACAAATCCCGGTAGATGATGTGCCGCAGGTGTTCGGGACGGCCATCTGCTTTCACTTCATCAATCGGATGGTGAATATTTTCCTCGACAAAGCGCCGATGCCGATGCCTGCCGCCGGCAGTCATTTCATGCGTGCATTTTCGCGGGCATCATTACGGTTTTTCGGGAAACGCATGGTGCAGCTTGACGGTGAACCCGGTGCGTTCATCATAGACCCTGGGCGAATGGCGCTGCCGCCGGAGTTTTCCTGGTCGGCTTCCGACCTGAATGTCGCCGGTAGTTTAACGCGGTTTGCGTACGCGGCCGAGCACGCCGGCCGTGAAGCGTTGCACGAGGATGTTCGCGCCGTCGTGACCGATCACCTGCAAACGTGGAAGGGAGAGCCGCCAGGATTGGGGCGTGGCTGGCTTGATGCCCTGGTGAAGCCGATCGATGCGCGTTTGCAACCCTCGGCCCGGCTGGCGCTGCTCGCCGCAAGAGCATCCTGGCAGATTGATGAGCAGATTGTAGCCGGTTTTCGGTCTGTTGTTGATGACGATCGGTCACTGATCCAGGCTGCGGGTTGGGCCAGTTTTGCGGCTGTTCGCCGCATCGCCGGTTGGCTATGATGGGGCAAGTGTCTGAAAACCCGTAACAGGAGAATACGATGTCCGGGATGGAGTTTAGCGGAGGCTGCCTGTGCGGCAGTGTCCAGTA
This sequence comes from Thiohalobacter sp., assembly GCA_026984515.1. GTDB lineage: Bacteria > Pseudomonadota > Gammaproteobacteria > DSM-19610 > DSM-19610 > Thiogranum. Next base: position 1,622 of record JALSRZ010000129.1, read on the forward strand.
CAAGGTAAGCGGTGATATTCTGCGTTTTTACCATTGTCATTGCAGCTGCTGCCGAAAAATGACCGGTACCGGGCATGCCACCAATATTATGGTCAGGGCTGACACTGTTGAATGGATAAAAGGCGAGTCGTTACTGGGCTATTACAAGGTTCCGGAGGCAGAACGTTTCTACAGCCAGTTCTGTAAAGAGTGTGGCAGTCCGCTACCCAGACGTGTACCGGAGCTGGCTATGGTGGTTATCCCGGCTGGGTCACTGGACAGCGACCCCGACATCAAGCCCGAGGCGCGGATATTCTGGGACTCCCGTGCTGAATGGTCATGTGAAGCCGGTGGGTTACCTGTGTTTCCTGAATATCCGGAGACGTAGCAGGCTGCCCTCATCGTCAGCGTTGAGATTGGATGCACGCGCACGATGATGTGGAAATGTCTAGCGCACTGTTCTCGCTCCCTTTACCGCAAGCGCCAGAAAGACAGGAAAGTCTTTTTCATCGCCTGAAACGGTGTGTGCGGTCACGAAGCGAACGTCTTCGAACCCGTGCCTCTCCAGGCTGGCCTTGAAGGCATTACGTTCGAAACCGGCATGGTAGACACCTTCGGTGCCTTCCGGGTGAAAACTGCCATCTTCTTCATCGAGATCTGCCAGCGCTATTTGAGCACCCGGTTTTAAATGCGCTGAAAATCGTGCAAGCATCTTATCCGTATCCTGTACGTGGTGCATGGCCATAGCGCTCATGATCAGGTCAAATTGTTCATCGAGAGGTTGCTCGATGATGTTCCTGCACTGCACCTGGATCTTGCCGTGAAATTCCGGTTTTGTGGCCAGTTTATCCAGCATGGCCTTTGATACATCCACAGCGACTATCTTTTTTACCAGGGGTGCCACGTGTGCGCTGATCAGCCCTGTGCCTGCACCAAAGTCCATGACGGTCATTTGTGCATCAAGCCTGACCTGCTGAAGGATTGAAGTCCCTATTGCCGATGACAATTGTCTGATCCTGTCATCGGCGTCCCAGGTCTGTGCTTTTTCGCTAAACAGGTCAGCCATGGTTTGTTTCCTGTGGAATGGAATTCGTGCAGATTACCATGACACTATTACTTTCGGGTTGCATCGGTTGATTGATCTGCCGGAAGCACTGGCTTCCGGGTTGTGGTTGCGGACGCATCCGAATCTGAGGCATACGGCACGGGTTCGGCTTTCCTGGAATTCGTGACAGAGGCCATGGAGATGGAAGGGAGACCAGAATGGCTGCCGAAGAATCGCTCCGGGTCAGGGCACCGTCGCAAAGAATTGATCGTAGGTCCCCTGGATCAATACGGCTGGTATAGAAACTTGCAAAAATGAAGCGACTGGTCTAGTCTTTAGTAACTTTCAAAATGAAAGTAACGGGAGATGACCGATGGAATTGATCCTCTATTACATGCCCGGCACCCGGGCCGAGCGCATACGATGGATACTGGAAGAACTCGACCTGGAATACCGGGTTGAAACGATTGATCTGTTCAAGGGCGAAGGGCAGCGTGCGGACTACCTCGCCATTCACCCGCTGGGGCAATTGCCCGCCCTGAAAGTCGATGGCGAGGTGATGATCGAAAGCGGGGCTATCGTGCAGTGGCTGGCGGAGTCGGTACCCGGGAGCAACCTGGCGCCGGCGCCCGATCAGCCGACCCGTTGTGCTTTTAACCAGTGGATGTATTTTGTGGCCACCAGCCTCGAAGCTCCCGCCTGGGAAATGATGTTGCACGGCAGGATTCTTCCCGACGAACAGGCAGTCAGGGAAATCATTCCTTTTGCAGAAAAACGCTATGCAGAGGCGCTGGGTGTTCTGGAAAACGCTGTGAAGGACCAGGACTACCTGGTCGACGGCCGATTCAGCGCCGCCGATATCATGGCTGGCTATATCCTGGCGTGGTTTCCCGGGCAGCTGGTCTCATATCCCGCTCTTCAGTCCTATCTGGCGCGTCTGAAACAACGCCCGGCCTATCCCCACGCACCCGCAAATTAGCGCGGCTTTTTATATCACCAACGATGAGGGTTTTGACATGCAAACACATTCTCTTTCTCCGGAACTCTACTGGTTGACGCTGACCGTGCTGATGACCGGACTCATGTGGGTGCCCTACATCCTCAATCGCCTGAGAGAACAGGGGCCGCTGACTGCGTTGTGGGATCCCCGGGGGGAAACGGCTACCCGTGTACACTGGGCCGACCGTATGATGCGAGCGCACCAGAATGCCGTGGAAAATCTGGTGATCTTCGCGCCCCTGGTACTTGCGCTTCAGCTTGCCGGCATAAGCAGTTCGATAACGGTTACCGCCTGCATGGTCTATTTCTTTGCCCGCCTGACGCACTATACGGTCTTTACCCTGGGTGTGCCGGTGATTCGTATACTGGCTTTTGCCACCGGTGTCGTGGCGCAGGTCGTGTTGGCGCTGACGTTACTCGGACTGGTTTAGGCGCCTCCCTGTCATGCACGATCGCACCTCCGGGAGCAACGCCTGGTCAAGCTGTCGGTTGTTTGTCGGTACATGTTCCCCGGATAACCAGTTTTCCCGGTACCAGATTACTTTCCATCAGCGCGTGTGCTCTGACTGTGTCCTCAAAATTGAAGATCTTCACCGGCCCGGCCTGGTAAATCCCGCTGGAAACCCGGTCTACGATGGTCTGCATCGGGATATCAGAGAGCGGAAAATCAGCAGTACCAAGCATGAAGCTGGCAAAGAAATTCAGATTGATCGAGCAGAGCATGTCAGTAAGCGGGTCAAAGGCGAAAGGTTTGCCTCCTCCGAGAAAACCCGCGTTACAGACATAACCACCTTTTTTCACCATCTTTAAGGAATCCAGCAATGTGGTGTTACCGACAATATCCATGACGTTGTCGATACCGTGCGGGTATTGGTTTCGGAGAATCTCACTGAGTCCGCTCTGTTCGATCAGAACTTCGTCGCAACCCAGTGACTCAAGCAAGGAGCGACGTTGTGGGTTGCGCGTCGAGGCCAGCACCGTCACGTCGTCGATGGCGGCCGCGATATTGATGGCTGCCTGTCCCAGTGCCGAAGTTCCGCCACGAATGAATACGATATTGCCTGGCTGAAGGTGCAGATTGTCGTGCAGACAACTCCAGGCGGTCGCGTAGGATTCCGGTATGGCTGCCAGCTCCGTCCAGGACAGGTCTGTGTCGAGGGGAAATACATTGGTAATTGGCGGGCAGCTATATTCCGCATAACTGCCATTGATAGTCCTGCCCATGCCACCCATGACAGCAGCTACCTTTTGCCCGGGCTGGTACTGGCCGGAAGGGTCTTCCACGATCTCTCCGACACATTCGATACCGCTGACTCTTGCCACCTCGCCCCACAGTCCGCGTCGCATATAGGTTTCCGCCCGGTTGACGCCAAAGGCTCTGACCCGGACCAGCACGTCGCCGGGCTTCGGTCTCGGTTGCGGGATTTCGCGTAGCGCCAGTTGATCCGGGTTGCCAAATTCCTGGATGACAATCGCTTTCATAGTGGCTCCTGCTGTGGTTTGTAGCGGACTGGATTGTGCTTGGGATAAGTGTATTAAAAAAGTACAATATAAATACAAACAATGTTCATAGCGTGAATTAGAGATGGTAACCCTGAAACAGATCCAGGCGCTGGACGCAGTTGTTCGTGGAGGCAGCTTTCAGTCCGGTGCCAGAATCCTGCATAAGACACATCCCAGTGTGATCAATCTGCTTGGGAAACTGGAGGATCAGCTGGGCTTTGAGTTGTTTGATCGTGGTGGTTACCGCACAACCCTGACGGATGCCGGGCAAGCGTTTTACCGTTGCTCACTGCGGCTATTGGACGATCATGTTGCGCTGGAGGATCTGGCCAGGTACCTGGGGCAAGGGAAAGAGGCACAACTGCGCATCGTGATTGGCGATGTGACGCCATTAACGGAAACCCTGCGACTCTTGCGCGGTTTTGCTGATCTTCATCCTCACGTGCAACTCGACCTGGGTTTCGAAAACCTGTCCGGTCCCCGTGAACGACTGCTGGACGGCGACGCCGACCTGGTGATTCATCACGTAGATCCTTCCGATACCCGCTTTGAATACCAGTCGGTGACGCGTGTAGCGATTATCCCGGTCGCTGTGCCCGGTTTTTTCGACATCCGGATAAGCACCGATACGCGCTATGAAGAGCTGAGGCCGTATCTGCAATGTATTATCCGCGATACCGCCAAGCATGGTGATAAAGACAATTATTTCGTCCTGAACAATGCTCCTTGTATGACGGTGGGCGACCAGCACACCAAGAAGGCGGTTATTCTGCAAGGCATGGCGTGGGGACATATGCCCGATTTCATGGTAGCCGATGAAATCGAAAGTGGTGCGCTGGTTTCCATCGCCGGGCGCCACATCAAGGGTACTGAAATCGATATTGTCGTTGCGCGAGCCGGCGCTGCTCCTCACGGTGTGATGGCGGAGCATCTTTGGAGATACTTCCAGGACAAGGCGCCATTTAGAAATAACAATAAGTCGTGATCGTATCACTACTGTTTTCCCGTTAACGTTGGAGCGAGCCTGCAGGTGAGGACATGGGACCGGTATCACCTGGTCAGGACCGTCTGCCGCAGGGATGCGGCAGTCGAGCGGCCAGGGATGGCAGGTTCTGCGTGTCCTGACCGGGTGATACCGGTCCCATGTCCGGGTTGCCCGACCTGGCCCAAAACGTACCTGCCGCTTATGGTTCAGTCACGTGGTTGACGGGTTAACGGGACAGCAGTTTGATCGTATAAATGCCACACTTGTTGCACAACTCGATAGATCCCTCGTTTCTCAACGGAATCACGTTTTACGTCCTTTTCAGGAATTCAATGACGAATTGATCAGGGATTCCGTAACCATTCGCCAGGCACGCCAGCACAGATATCGCTTCGAAGATTATTGAAATGAAGGCCGTTACTCACTGTCACAGGGATGTCTGTGTGGTGGTGGGTTAACGTCCCGGTTCCGGCACGTCGTGGAAGTGATTAACCCGTCTGCTGATCACGACAACCCGGCAGAATGTCGGCGCCGGCCCTGATCAGTCCGCCCAGCCCGGCATTTTCCAGGGCGGTGCTCAACAGTGAGCGTATAGCACCTGCATCCGTCATCCCCAGTGCCTGATCCAGCAATGCGCGGGCCTGGCTGAAGGAGAAACTGCGAATGACCCATTTTATATGCGGAATAGCGGGCGCCGCCATGCTCAGCGAATCGGCGCCCATACCCAGGAGGAGTACTGCACCGAGAGGATCGGCGGCCATTTCGCCGCATACGCTGACAGGTTTTCCGGTTCGACGGGCCTGTCCGATCGCATCACGAATGCAGTGCAGTACCGCTGGATGCAGGTGATCATAGAGCTGTGAGACGTGTTCATTGCCGCGATCGACTGCAAGCAGGTACTGGGTCAGGTCGTTGGTTCCCAGTGAGAAGAAATCAACATGTTCCGCCATGTGCTGCATGGAGTAGATCGCTGCCGGAACCTCTATCATCACCCCTACCGGGGGTTTTTTACCTCGTATCCCTTCATTCTTCAGGCTGTCGCAGGCCTGACCCAGCAGCGCGCTGGCGGCCTCGATCTCGTCGAGCCTGCTAACCATCGGGAATAGTATGTGAAGGTTACCGAGTCCGAGGTTGGCGCGTAACATGGCCCGCAGCTGGGTGAGAAAGATTTCCGGGTGATCCAGTGTCACCCGGATGCCCCGCCACCCGAGGGCTGCGTTCTCTTCTTTAATCGGGAAGTAGGGCAGCGCCTTGTCAGCGCCGATATCGAGGGTGCGCATGGTGACGGGCAGTGAATCGCAGGCTTCCAGGATGCTGCGGTATATACGGTATTGCGCCTCTTCACCGGGGAAGCTCTCGCGCAACATGAACGGGAATTCCGTACGGTACAGCCCGATACCCGCTGCACCGTTGTTTCGTCCCAGCGTGATGTCGGAGGCCAGCCCGGCGTTGGCATACAGGGGGACGGTTGTGCCATCGGAGGTCTCGGACGGGAGATCACGCAGCTCAGCCAGGCTGGAAACCAGCTGCTGTTCCTCCCTGGCAAGACGCTGGAACTCCGACAGCACCACCGGTGAGGGATCGGTGAATACGCGCCCTTCATAACCGTCCACCACCACAGTGCTTCCCTGCAAACGCCGGAACGGGAAATCCTGTGCACCCATGATGGCCGGAATACCCAGGGAGCGGGCGATGAGGGCAATATGAGACATGGTGGAGCCATGACGGCAGACGATACCCGCGAGCCTGCCGGGTGGAACATCCGCGATCCTGGCAAGACTGACTTCATCGCCGGCCAGGATGCACCGTTGGGGATAGCTGCACGGATCACGGCTGTCCGAATGCAGGTGCAGCAGAATGCGCCGTGCCACTGCACGGATATCTTCGCTGCGCTGGCGCAGGTAGGGGTCCGGCATCCGGTTGAAGACCGCACTGCGTTCATCGATGGCGGCACGCAGTGCCGTTGCAGCCCATTTCCCCTTGCGAATACGGGCTACAATGTCATCGATCAGCCCGCTGTCAGAAATAAACAGGGCGTACACATCAAACAGGTCACGGACCTCTTCGGGTAACAGGTCGGCCATACGTTTGCTGCCCTTGCCCAGTTCTTCCTCAACGGCCAGCACCGCTTTCCTGAACGCGGCTTCCTCCACCTCGGGGTCACGCCCGTCCCGGTCGGGTACTGCATCAAGGTCCGCGTAGGGAGATGGTGTCAGCAGGGTGCCGATACCGACGCCCGGGGCACCCGCGGCGCCGCGAAAATAGAGGGTATCCGACAGTGGCCGGCTTGCCTGCCTGTCATCCCCGAGGGTGGCTGCCTCATGGATGGCGCCGGCGAGCTGGGATGCGATGGTAACGAGAAAGGCAATATCATTATCACCAAACCCGGTATCCTGCCGGTGTTGAACCACCAGTACGCCCTGCACCTTGCGGAAATAGTTGATGGGCACGCCCAGGAAACCGGTGTAAAGCTCCTCTCCGGTCTCGGGGAAATGGCGATAGGCCGGGTGATCTGTGGCATTGCGCAACAGCAGGGGTTCCTGGCGTTCTGCCACGAGCCCCACCAGGCCGGTGCCGGGCGCGAGCCTGACCTTGAGCACGGACTCGGGTCTCAGGCCGTCCGTAGCCATCAGTACAAAGTCTCCCTGCCCCGGGTCCCTGAGGTAAACGGAACACACTCCCACCTGCATGGTCTGTTTGACCCAGCCTGTAACAAGATTCAGCGCCCCCTGGAGATCGTTCGCGTGGCCGACTTCATCGGCGATCTGGCGCAGCGTGTCAAGCATGGGTGGTGAGTGCTCCCGCAAACAGGCTTGTCCACCGGCACGATGGACTTGCTACATAGATACCCATCCGCCCGATTAGTTTCACCGGTTTCACGCTACGTGGTTGTATTCCAGGCAGCGGTGCAACGAAAGGGTGGACGGTGAATTCCGCACAGCATGGCCATTTTCAGGCGCGGGCTGCGCCTGGCATGCCGGCAGTGCTGTGATGCCCGGGATTTAGTGGTGCGCTGCGGCTTTTTTCTCCCATTCGGCGGCCCTGGCCGGGTCAGCCTGTAGACCCAGGTCACCGTGCTGGTAAATGTCGGCCAGGGTTTTCATGGCGATACCGTTGCCTGCATTTGCGGCCCGGGTGATCCACTTCAAAGCCTGTTTGTTGTCCTGTTTGACGTCCCACGCGCCACTTTCATAGCGCAAACCAAGCTCGAATTCCGCCTGCGGGTCGCCCTGTCGAGCCTTGTCCATCAGTATATCGGCGGACTGCTGATAGACCGGGGTGGTGAGATCCAGTATCCCCTTGATGACTGCCAGCAGGTTGATCGCGTCGCTATGACCCTGCGCGGCGGCACGACTCAGCCAGTCGCGCGCAATCACCTTGTCCTGGGGGACGACATAGCCGTCCTTGTACATCTTGCCGACCAGGTACTGGGCCTCCATGTTGCCCTGCCCGGCGGATTTGGTGAGCCATTCAATGGCACG
>JALSRZ010000130.1 GCA_026984515.1 Thiohalobacter sp.
GCCCGGGCGGCAAGTGCAAGTTTTTTGTTCACATCGTCCAGGCTTGCAACCCCGTAATGGCCCGGTTCCCGGTTACCAAGAAGGTTCAGGTTAGGGCCATTCAGGATCAGGAATCTGGACATTGCACGTATAATCCGCTGGTTGCGTTGCGGATCATAACAAGTCCATTCTCAGGCTGTCCAGGCGGCACGCGCTAGCCTGCGCCGTGACAACGCTTGTATTTCCTGCCCGACCCGCACGGACACGGGCTGTTACGACCCGTTTTTTCCGGGGCCTCGCCAGGCGGCTTTGCGGGACCCGTATCCGCGCGCCCTTCGGCCAGCCCGGGGGTCAGTGCAGACGCCAGGATACGCGCACACATCACCTGCGGCGCGCTGGAGCTGTTGGACAATAGCAGGCCGGCATCGATCGACAGCACCTTTTCCGTGGTTTTGTTGATCAGCAGTTCGTAATCAAGCCACCCGGTTTTTTCCGGCCCGTGGACCGACCAGATGGACCGCCAGGCAAACCGGAAAGTAGTCAGGATGGCGAGATACCGCTCAAGCTGTTCACGATCATTTTCCGCTACGGAACCAACATCCTGTATCAACCCCTCGACCAGCGCATCAACCTCTCCCGCAGACATCACCACGGGAACATTAAAGCGCTCGGTCTGAATTTTTACCTTTTTTGACGCCTGGAAAGGAACCTGCACAGCAGTCGCCTCCCGGCCGGGCGCGGAGGATGATGAAAATATTTGCGCCGATTCAACCAGTTCCCAGAATTCCGGGGAGCCGGACGTATCAATCACCAGGTGCACCCTGGTCTTGCCGGACGGATTGACCACGCGGTGCATTTTCCACGAATCGAAAATCCACGCCTCCCCCTCCGCCATATGCACCTGCTGATCTCCGCAGTGAAAAATAACGTCCGGCGTGGTCACAATGGGCACATGGATACGCACTCTCGACCACCAGTGATAATTGATATCACTGTGCAGGGGCACGTCGTGCCTGCCTTCCAGGCGCATCAACCTGGAGCGGCTGCAGACTGACCTGAAGGTGGCAATTACCTGCTGCATATACGGAGACCGTTTCAACTGCGGGGTCGGCTGCATCGGACCGGCAAAATCGTCGTTGATCCGGCCATTTACCGACACAAGCGGTATGGCAAGATTCCCCTTGTAGTCGCTTGGATGCGTCTGCCAGTCCGACTCCGGGAACGCAGCCAGCTCTTTCCTGAGGCGTTCGACATCAAAGCGCAGTGGCAGCTTGTAGAACTCGTGCTTTAGCTTCATAAGAGGTTGAAGTTTATCTGATTCAGGGGCAAATATATTTGCTATCAATCGCGACAGGGCGGCTGTAAAGCAATCCTCCGATCAACCTGCTCCGGCGCTGGATATGGACATGGTGTGATAATGATTAACTCCCAGTTCGTCAAACTGGTCATACACGCGTATGTCACTCGCAATCAGAATGCGTTCGCCGGGCACGCTGAACGGGTGCGAAAAATGTACCTGGTAGCAAGGAAACACCACCAGGTCACCCGCCCGAGGATGGATCTTGGCGTTACCATAGGCACCGTGCTGCACACCCGGTATCAGTACCCGCTCGCGAAAACGGGTAACCACGGCATCCTTGCGATTGACGAAAGAGGGCTCGGTATGAAAGCCTCCCTGAGCCGTGGTAGTCCTGGCGCTCGCGCGAGTGTCAGCCTCCAGCTTCAGAATCAGCCGGGACAGATCCCGGTTCAGGCGATCCACCTTTTCCCCTTCGTAGTGACGCAACAGCAAACCCATCGGGAAGGTCACGGTAAACTGCCCCCTGGCTGGTAATTCGCCCATCTGCTCTTCTCTCCAGGATCTGTATCGAAGCATATCGCATGCTGGATTCAGGTGGCCACAGGGAACATCCGTCACCAGTCCAGACAGCGCCACCCGGTCTCTCGCAAAGTATATCAGAATTTGGTTATGTTCCTGTCCGGCGCGTACTATTTTACGGCAGATGACCGCATAAATGTGCCCGCAAAACCACCGTTGCCGGATCAAACAATGAATGCTTCAAACCCTACGCCGAAACTGGCCCGCGGCCTGAACAAAAGGCTGGTGCGCGAATTGTCGACGGCGGTACAATCCCGGGTCGACGAAGCGATTCAGAAAACCATACAGCGCAACCGCGAGCAGAAATCCCGCAAGGGCTGGTACCGCAAGGTAGTATCCGAACTGTGTGGTTTTGTTGAAGATTCCTATGTTGGAACAGCGGCATTGCCGACCAGGCCCAAGCACCCCGCCTGCCTGGTCCTGTACCTGGACAGCTGCGAAATCGAAGGCCGCTTGCAACTGGTCTGTTTTCAAATCGATTCGAAAACCTTTACCGTGGAACCAAAAGTGGTAGGACTCTATGTTGCCAGGCACGCACTGGAACGGGTCTTCCAGAGACTGGGGCTGAACAGTTCACAGGAGGCCATGCAGGAGATTATACCCGCCATCGAGGAATTACTGCTAAACCCGGTACTCGGCGAGATCCGCATCAAGTCCGAGCATGGGCTGTTCCTGGGCAACAGCGAAAAAAACGAGGTCGGCAATATAACCGCTGTTATTACCACCTTTGTAGATAATACCCGACTGCGGCCTGACCAATTGTAAAGATTCCACAGGCCGGCCTGTGCTATCCTGCGTGTTGCTGACAGACTTCAGACCAGATTTCAAGGTAGGCATTCTCCAGTCTTGCTGTAAATGCCGGGAAATCCATCAATATGGATTTCCTGAAATCATCCCGCAGACTTTTCCTCAGCTCTGAAAGCAGACTTTCGTCGGTGCCGATGGCGGCTGCTTTTTCGATGTATTCATCTTCACTGCGGGCAATAAATTCACTATGTCCTGCTGCATTCACTATTGACGAACAAACACGCGCAGCATGCCTGTTGCCATATAAAGTGATCACAGGAACGCCCATCCATAACGCTTCCAGTGCTATGGTATGGTTGTTGTATGGCAGGGTGTCAAGCATCACATCACATTCCGACATAATTGCCATGATCTCCGTCCCTCCAGGCAACGATCGATACCGCTCCGGAATCTCGCCCACAAAGCTGAGACGCGCACTGTCGATTCCTTCTTTTTCAAACAGGGATTCGAACCGTTTTCTGGCAAGCTCATTGATCGACAGACGCATGATCAGCAACCTGGAACCGGGTACGCTGTGCAGAACCCTGCTCCAGAGCCTGACCACCTCTTCATTTATCTTGTACAGGTTGCTGAAAGAACCGAAGGTGACATAACCATTGCGCGTGCAAGGCGGCGACTCAAGAACATCCGGGGCTTGCGGATTCGGCTGGTAACATATAAAGCATTCGCCCAGCGACCACAGTTTTTCTGTATGCCATTGCTGGTCACTTTCAGTATCGAGAAGATCGTCGGTCAGCTTGTAATCCATCGCGTTCAGGCCGGTAGTATTGGGATACGCCTCATACTCCACCTGCACCGGTGCCGGCTTCATCGCCAGTACCGGAAGACGATTGCCTCCTGTATGGCCCGACAGGTCAATCAGTATGTCGATATTATCGTCATATATGGTCTGCGCCAGCCGCGCATCGGACATGCTGTACACATCCCGCCATTTGTCTGCCAGGGCTTCAAAGCGCTTCGTAATGTGGTCCTTGCTGGCATCATTGTAATAGCAGTACAGCTCGAACCCGGATTTGTCGTGCTGCCTGAAAAACGGTTCTATGACATAATAAACCGCGTGGTTCTTCAGGTCCGCCGACACATAGCCGATTCTCAGTCGCCTGCCAACCGAGTAGTCATGATGCGAATGATCGTAGACAGACAGGTTGCGGGCGAACTGCGCATCCCACTTTTTGTGCTCTTCCAGGAATTCCCGGTTGGAAAACTGCGGAAGGTAGTTGCTATTTAACAGGTAGGTACTGAACAAAGAAGGGTCGGGCTTGAGCAATGCATGCGCCTTTCTGCTGTATTCCATACATCTTTCCAGATCACCGACTGCTTTGTATGCCCCGGACAAGGTCAGCATGGTGCCACCATTGCCGGGCGCCACGCCGGTCGAACGTTCCAGCAATTCTATGGCTTCCGATATCCGGTGACACTTGATGTAAAAACTCGCCAGGTGATTCAGTACTTCAACGTTATCCGGGTGCTTCCTGCGTAATTGTTCATAGAGTCGCGTCGCTTCGCCGAGCTTCCCTGTTTTCTGGTACAAGGCCGCCAGCTCCAGGGATGGCGTAACCAATCTGCCCGACAGACTCTCTGCTCGCTGGTAAAAGGGAAAAGCCTCTTCGGTATTGCCCATCGATACAAGCGCCCTGGCCTTACAATAATATCCCTGGTATTTTTCACCGTGCTGCCCGATCACGTGGTCAAAGTACCTTATTGCATCCTCGGCTCTCCCTGAATCCAGCAAGGCCTGCCCGTGGAAAAGGCAGGAGTCCATATCATTCTTCCAGTATTTCACCATTTCGGCTGTATAGCGGAGCGCTTCCGCCACGCGGGATTCACTGATGGCTATCAGGGATAACAGTCTGAGCGCATGGTAATTTTTATTCTGCTGTCGATAGACCGTTTCCAGGTACACGACAGCGCTGCTGTTTTCCCCCTGGTTGTGGCATGCCGACGCCATGAAAAGGTTCGCTTCGATATCGTCCGGGCTGATAGCGAGCGCTTCTCCCAGGCTGATTGACGACAGGCTGAACCGGCCCATATCATGGTGGATGATACCGGTCATCTTGAGCGCCCAGAATTGCTTTGGCCCTTTAACCAGTTTTTCAAGCAGGGATAATGCTTCCTGAAACTGCTTTTTTTGAACGAACCTGTTTACTTTTTCCTCTACTGTCATCGTGCGGACTTCGCTCGCCATGTTGCCGTAAACTGCCCCCGGTCGAATACGGTGGAGACACAGTATAGATGGTTTTACGTAATAACTGATAATATCCACAACCGGCGGGGCAACAGTCAGGGCAGGCACTGGCTTGACCCCGAAAACCTGTTGATTCTTATTGAGTTGGGGCAGTTACGCCATGCCACGCACACCACATACTCCGCCGGATACCCTGTTACAGCGGGGCATCCGGCTGGACCAGGCCGGTCAACATGAGGCAGCTGCAACCCTGTATCGAGAAATACTCGAACAGCAGGCAGACCATGCCTACGCATTGCATTTACTGGGCGCGGATGCGCTGCGGCGCGGCGACCCCGCTGCAGCCGTCGAGCTGATCAGCGCTGCGATCAGGAGCAACGCGCGCGAGCCGGTCTTTCACTTTTTCCTGGGGCAGGCACTGCAGGAAAAGGGCGACCTGCCGGGCGCCCTCTCGGCCTATAACTTTGCACTCGACCTGGCGCCACACTTCTCGTCCGCAATGTTCCGCCGGGCGACTGCCCTGATGGCACTGCAACAGGTGCCGAAAGCACTGGACAACTTCAGACAAGCCCTGAAGACTGACCCGGAGCTCGGTCGTAGCTGCCTGCAACAGGCATACACCTATAAAAATAATGACGAGCTGGACGCTGCCCGCAACTTGCTGCGGATCACGCTGGAGTTTCACCCGCATATGCGGGAGGCTCACGTGGCGCTGGCTAATGTACTGCTGGCGCAGGAACATTACAGTGAAGCCCGGGAAATATTCGCGCGGCTGTTCCGCTCAGAAAGGGGCAGCGGCTGGGGCGATGCGCCGTTCCCGGCGGAAAATGACGAGGCCGCTCCAGAGGCTGATCAGCTACGCGCCTCACCGTTTTTTTTCGAAAACCTGATCGGACACATCAATCACCTGCTGGGTCGCGGCAAGCTGCATAGCAGCTTTTCCCAACTGGCGGGAATCTACAGGGAGATCCTTGCGGAGAGTGCTGACACGACCGACTCGCAGGGTTTGATCACACTCTCGCCGGCACAGGCCAGGCGTGTTCAGGCAGTCCTGCCAAAGGCCCTGCACTATGCAGACAGCGCGCCTGTCCCCGGCGCGGCGGTAAACCCGACCCTGGACGGCACGGCAATTCAGCGGAACTACCGGGAATCACCCTGGCGCATGACCTGGTTTGATGACTTCCTGACCACGGATGCACTCAACAGCCTGCGGGATTTCTGCCTGGAATCCACCATCTTCTTTCGGCAAAGCCCCAACACCTTCGTTTCATCCTACCTTGATGAAGGTTTCAATTGCAGCATCCTGTACAAGATCGCCTCGGAGCTGAAAACTACGTTTCCGGAGATCCTGGGTCCGTTGCACCTGCAGAATATATGGTGCTACCGCCAGGCACCGATCGGTGACGGTGTTCGTGCCCACTCGGACCAGGCCGCCGTGACTTTCAACTTCTGGCTCACAGCTGACGACGCCAACCTGGACAACAAGAGCGGCGGACTGGTGCTGTATGACAGGGAACAGCCACTGGAGTGGGACTGGTACAAGACCAACTATGAAAAGGACGACCCGGCAGTGCTGCAACGGATCATGACATACCTGCAGGGCGCGAATACCAAAACCATTCCCTACCGTGAAAACCGGGCAGTGATGTTCTATTCCAACATGCTGCATCGCTCCGATCGGTTCCGGTTCAAACGGGGCTATAAAAACAGCCGCATGAATGTCACAATGCTGTTCGGTCGGCATGCCAGCCAACTACAGTAACCGCACCTGATAACTGTTTCCGCACGACATATCCATGAGCAATGAACTGATAATTACCGGGATCCCACGCAGCGGGACCAGCTATCTCTGTTCGATGCTGAACAGAGCCCGGAATACCGTTGTCATCAATGAACCGGAGGAAATCTTCCGGATTCTTCGCAACGACTCCAATACAGCCCTGTCCAGCTATTACGAATACATCCGCAAACGTATAAACAATGGTCAACCGGTCGTTAACAAGCTGGTAAACGGAAAGTTCATCGAGGATACCAATGTACTGGATGCGCGTTCTGCATATACCCCGCATGTCGATACAACAGACTTTATACTGGGAACAAAAAACACGCTCGTCTACCTGAACACACTGAAACGAATCATCAACAGTCTTCCCGAAGCCGTTATTGTGGCTTGCGTGCGCCACCCCTGTGACACTATTGCATCCTGGAGCAAGGTTTCCTTTCCCCATATCAGAGATGCCATGCCGGGATTTCTCCTTGAATACACCACCGGAGAGGAAAATCGCGCTATCGACAGAGTATTGAAAACAAGGCAGCTGGCCGTGCGCTATGCAAGCTGGTGGGACTATCTTGCCCGGATCATCATCCGCAACCGTGAGCACGTGATATTAATTAACTATGAACACATGGTGTGTGACCCTGCGACTGCCCTGAATCGCATCTACAAAGCCATGAGTTACCAAACTGACCTGCTGCCACCGCTGGAGCCGTCTGTACCACGCCATCACGAAAATGCGCTGGATACTGAAACCCTCACCGCAATCACAGACAAGTGCAAAAGTTCCGCGGCATTACTGGGATATACCCTGGAGTGATGGCAGGGGAAAAGTGCCTTTACCCGTCCTCCCTGTTCAGCGACGGAAATACTACGCTTGCCGATTCCACGCCCGGGAACACGGGAAGTCTTGCTGCGATAGCGCGATCGCCTTCTTCAAGACCGATCCCCGTTCCGATCCGGTTTCACCAGCTGACCGAAGCTTCATTGCGCTGAAAGAACCAACAGGCATCCAGTCCCCGCAAGCATACATTTTTACGTTACGATACACTTACCAACATGACAGACTCTGACAATGACATCATAGATCGCGTGAGGGGAAAACAGCTCATTCTCACCGCGACAGCCGGCCGAACCGGCACAACTTTCCTGCAGAAGCTGTTTTCATTGATCCCGGGCGTAGACAGCTTTCATGAGCCTGACCCCAATTATGTTCACTTCCTCAGACGCGTTCAGTCCCAACCAGCCACAGCTACCCAGTTTCTGCTCAAGCACAAGCTACCTGCCATTGCTGAATACAGATCGCGCACGTACGTGGAAACTAGCCACCTGTACTGCTGAAGAACTGAATGACCCAGACACATTCCTCTCCCTGGTGAAAATCTTTTCCCTGGGTATTGACAATAACGAGGGACTGTTAAAGCTGCACAAAACCACATCATCGACCGAATACAACAAGAATCCACGCACGTTCGACAAAGCGTCTTTTGATTTTGACGAGGCAGAAGAACTGGTATGGTAAAAAGTGTCTTATTACGAACCGTTCCTGCGCGGACAACTTGCCGAACGCTACGCCGGCGAGAACGGTTTCCTTTCCCCTCCAGGCAACGAGTAACGCCCGGACAATGACAAGGGGGGCCTTTACCCGCCCCCCCTGTTCAGAGAAGGAAATACTGCGCTTGTCGGCTCCACACCCAGGAACGCGTGAAGTCCTGCCGCGATAGCGCGATCGTCTTCTTCAAGATCGATCACCATAAAGTTCTGACGACCAGAAAAATATTTCTCAACGGCACGGTTATGTGCAAGATATATCTTCCTGTACCTTGCGACATGATGATGGGGGTTTCCATATCCGTAAATCATCTGCCGCATGCGGGTATTCTCCTCGCTCGAATACTTCAACAGACTGTTGATCCAGCCATCTACCTTTCGCCTGGTAAGAATGAACAGACTCTCCGGGTAGTTCCGGTCAAGACGCCTGTACAGCAGCGGCCAGGGGTTATCACTGAAATAATCGAATTTTCTGACCAGGCCATCCAGCAAACCCTGATCTATCAGCGAATCCAGGTCTACACTGGTACCATCACCTTCCTCAGCACATCCCTGGACGCCAAGCCCGAGCTTCACCATCGAATAGCTGACAGAATGCAATACTTTAAAACCATGCTCACGCATAAACTGTGTGAGACTGGTAGTTCCGGTTTTATGAAACCCGATGTTGAATATTTTCCGTTCTTTCATACCTGGACCGGTAAAAGCCGCATGACTGCACACCCCCGAAACAGCCTACACGGAATAATTGGCTACGAAAACAGGACAGGATTCGCTAAAATCCTGGGTACATTCGACATAGTACAGCTGGTTTGCTATCCCGTTCCGGAACACTTATGAAATCTGTCACCAAGAATATACTGTTATCATTAGTTACCGTACTGGTACTTCTCTCCCTTATAGAACTGGCCGCCCGGCTCTTTTTTGATCCGGTAAGCAGGGTAAACTTTACTCCAATACCACGCTCCCTGCTAATGAAACCTTCTTTTCCCGGAGTACCTTATATTCTGCGCCCAAACGGGACGGGGACACAGCATTTCGGGACAAACCCTGACGGTTATTTCAACGAGGGAGCCACGCTGACCTATAACATCAATTCGTTGGGATTCAGGGGGAAGGAAACCACTGTAGGAAAACCCGCCAATACAGTCCGCATCATTGGAATCGGTGACTCCTTCACTTTCGGGTCTGGCGTGCGCAACAGCGACACTTTTCTATCGACACTGGAAGCAGATTTAAGCGATTCCGTTAACGGTAAAAACATTGAAGTTCTGAATCTCGGTGTCGGCGGCTATAACACAGCACACGAACTGAGCCTGCTGTACCACATGGGGCTGAAATATCAGCCGGACATCGTAGTGCTATGCTACTTCCTCAACGATACAAATGCCGGAGGGACCGCACAGGCATTCAGCCCGCACGCGCACGTCAATCAACTACCGCTCTGGCGCCGCTATTCCCGGCTGGCAGACCTGCTGGCCAGCGGCTTTGAAAGGAAGCAGGCAGCAGAAAAGCTCGTGGCGAACTACAACAGCAGCTACCAGCAGGATGCGCCCGGCTGGATACGCAGCAGAAAAGCCTTGCAACAGATGCAGATCCTCTCCCAAAAGCGCGGATTCAAACTGACACTGGTTATTTTCCCCGTGTTATGGAATCTTTCCGACAATTATCCTTTCCTGGCAATTCACCAGACCATCACTGATTTTGCTTCCGGCCTTGGCATCCCGGTACTGGACTTGCTTCCCGCATTTTCCGGCTTCAAGGGGCCGGAGCTATGGGCGCACCCCAATAACCAGCATCCAAACGCGGAAGGACACCAAATCGCAGGTCATGCGCTCGCCGAGTTTCTGGAAACCACCTATCCTTCCATTTTGCCTGCAGCAGGGGGATCATAAATTATCGTCGGCATCTTCTTCCGGAAAATCAGCAAAACAATCCTTGATATAAGGCGACGAATATAACGTTACAGCGATAGCCAGACTGATCGCAAACTGAACCCATCCAACCTTGTCGATATGGTGCGCCAGCCCCAGCCACAGGGGCATAAAAACCACAGCGATATTGCACAGCGCTGAAACCGCAAGCAACTCCCTGCCTCTACGCCATACTTTTCTCGCAAACATGGAAGCCCCCGGCCTCCTCCTGTTCCACGCATAGACCACAAAAACGGCTGGAATTCCGGCCAGAAACGCCCACCAAAGCACCAGTTTATCCGAATACACCATATCGATTAACCCGGTTCTGTCGGTCCGGTTGACCAGTGAGATGATTGTCACCAGATACGGCCTCAGCAGAAACAGTAAAATCACCCACAATGTGTCGTTCATGCGCAGACAAAGGTGCTTGTCATAGCTTTCGATCGCGTACTTCTCTGTCATATTCAACCTGTTGATCTGCGTATATGGCTAGGCCGGGCGGCTGGTCATATACTCGTTCATCATTTGATACTTGACCCGGTTATCCACCGGGTTGAAATGGTAAAATATGTAGTCTTTCTTCCTGGAGAATACCCTGTTGTCGTCTGCTTCCCGCCTCACCTGCACCGGGTACGCCACCCACTCATTCGGGAAGGGTTGCGCCTTCACCATCCCCCTGACAATGACTTCATTGAGAGCATGCTGATCATTATCGGTGGGGGTCTGTTTCAGAACCTTCCTCCAGGTTTCCAGAAGCTCCCCCAGCATGGCTGTCTGCACACCAAAAATACCCGAGCAAATGCCCGTTAGCGAATTTTTTACTATCGGGGTGTTCCGGTACTGATCGATGTAAGCTCCCGCCATGAACGCTTCGCTGTCCCAGGGGAACACCGGCGCATAAGTGTAATAAATTGCATCACCCCTGATCGCATTGAAAGCCCTGTTCATATTTTTCAGAACGAGAATATCGAAGTCAATATAAATGAGCTTCCTGTGCACGCTGAAATCATAGTAATCATCCATATAGATTCTGAAATTGCGCGGGTCCTGTGACGGATACTGATCCACATGAACCCGGATAATATCCAGCGAATCCTCCCCCCGCAGTTTACGGGTAAAATCACTGAACACCACGATATCACCTCGGTAACTGGCACGTTTTCGCAGCGAATACAATGCGAGTTCGAGCAATTCTGCGTTGAAGTTCGTGTCCTGAAGGCAAACAAGGACCACGACATATTTATGACCAGGCATAAGGTCTCACCCATCCAGCTACGGCTTCATTGAGCGCTTATGATAATTTGGATCACTGCACCTACCAACCCCCGTCAGCCGATATAATTACTGCATATATAACATGGGCTTATGTAATTATGCATGGCGAATTATTGAAACCACGCGCCACTGGAGATAGGATTGACTATTATAAGCCAAAAATACAGACGACGTGCACAGACACGTTAAAGCAATTCAGGAGGGGCTCCATGGTCAACAAATCAATTCTAGTTCTGTTTGTCGTTACATTGCTGGCCAGCGCCGGATGCGCCATTGTGCACACAACCCCGCTGGCCGCACGTAAAGGCGATACTGTCATGGTTTCCGTAGGCTCCCCTGATGACATGACCAGATCCAACACCAGCCTGACCTATACTCCCTCGGGTGGTTCGGCAATCGCTATCCCGAACAGCGCGATTCGCGCGATATTCAACCTGTACCCCGACAAAAACAGTGATGTCTGGCTCTATTCAGCAGCAGGACTCATTGAAAACGAGTCAGGACACGGGCCATGGAATACGGTTCTCGTTTTCGATGTACCTGGCGGACCTGGCGACACCAGTGGAGTCGTACTCCCGGAAGGCCCCGGAAACCTGCAGATCAACACGACTGCCACGTATGACGGAACCATCCCGGGCGTCAATGGCCGGGATATCGCCCTGGAAATACTGCCTGGTACCGGAGCTTCCAGTTCGTTCAATTATCTGGGTTTTGGCGGCGTGGAACTGACCGGGGATCTGTCCCGGCTCGAACCCATGAAGAAACTTCAATTCAAACCAGTCTGGACCGGCCGCGACAGTACAAATACGTACGGAGCTGTTGAGATCAAGATCGGCCTGGACAGCAGCGGTATCGCGAAAGGCGATTTCAATGTCGTCGTTGATGACAAGATCGGGCCTTTACAACAAACCAGGCGCGTACACAGCATCTGGAACAAAACCCGGTTCGAGCTGACTGTTTACTTCATCAGCCCGGTAGGCAACTTGCAGTACTCGGATGTCAATTTCTCGGTCATCTCAAAAGAATTGCAGACACAGTTTGAAAACGGTACGCAAAATGTTGCCACCGACATAACCATCAATTCCGTTACCTGGTATGACGTCAACGGCGCAGTAGACTCCAGTGGCCCGCCTATTACCCTGGTTAATCAGACGGGCACCTGAACATAATAATGGTTCATTTTTTCGGCCAGCACATGGATAAAGTATATTATCCACTCCCTTGAACAGCTGCGCCCAATACCGCTCACGTTTGATCGCCTGCCGGAAACCAGGCTTTTTATGTTCATTCACGACCGCGAGCGGTTTGGACTCCCGCCACTGGCGGATTTTCCCGAGAGCAAAACAGGGGAAATACTTTACGGTGATGAATACTTCAAGTTCACTTTTGTCCGCAATCCCTACAGCAGGCTGGTATCCGCATGGACAAACAAGCTGTATTTTATCGAACCTGGCCTGGAATCTTTATATCAGTCGAAAAAAATCAGGTTTCCGGACTGCATCAAAAACGGATACGTAACATTTGAGGGTTTTGTCAGGTATATAAGCCAGTTTGAGGACATCCATACCTGTAACCCGCATTACCGGTTGCAGAGCAACCTCGTCATGGAGAAAGCGATCAGGTACGACATGGTTGCCATGGGTAGAGAATTTTGCCGACGGTATAAAAGAACTGGAGGCACACATCGGTGTTGGCAACCTCAGCAGTTCCAGAAACAGCCCGGCAAACGAGTCATATAGCGAGGACTGGAGAAGCCACTATACTCCGGAGCTTGCTGAAATTGTTTACAGTCTTTATAAAGTTGATTTTGAACAGTTTGGATACACAAAAAACAGCTGGAAAGGTGGCAGCAGGATCAGCCGGAAGTCACCCCGGGAGATCTACCTGGAAAAACAGATATTTGACAGGAATCGACTGATAAGCCAGATGTACCAGTGGATCAACAGAAATTTCAACCGGCAATAATACACACTGGATACCCCGCTGAATTAACTTCGAAGCCTTTCAATAATGAGCACCGGAATGTCATCAACCCCTTGCCACGATGAATGCACCTACCTGATTGAGCTGGCCCACAGGCTTGAACAATCGATGACGGAAACAGATAAGCAACTCAATAAATGGTATGAAGATGCCAATACGCTGCTGCGTTCAGCGAACCTGGAAAGCCTCGCAGGTGAACGGGAGCTGGAAAAACTCTCCTTGCAGCTACGCACCGAGTGGCTGCGCTATGCCAATCATATCTCCAGCAAATACCTGAGATCGCCGCCGCATTTCCAGATGGTATACCTGCCTTCCGGTAACCAGAACCCCCTTCCCTATGATCGCTGGAACAAACCGGTATCCCTGGAACAGCGTGCTGCAAACTTCCGTAGCGCACCAAGCGGCTGGAAAGCGGACCACATCCTGTTCAACAGTGGCATGGGCGCGGTAAGCTGCCTGCTGCAGGTGATGCGAAAGCTGTTCGAACCCAGACCTGGCAACCCCATGCGTTTTAACGGCGTGGGCGGTTATTTCGAGATCATGGACCTGATGCAATTCAGTCACGACGAACTGTTTCAGTTCCGGATCTTTCAACAACAACAGCAATTTCAGCGCTCGGTAGCCAGTGGCGCGTCGCAGCTGTTGTATATCGAACCTGTATACACCCTGCTTGGCCGGCTGGAAGTATTCGATATGGATGCTTTTCTTGCGGCCTGGCACCAACGTCCCGAAAATACCCCGACCGCCATAGTGGTTGACACCACTTTCGTTGGCAACAGGTTCCCTATGAAAGAGTTCCTGCGCCAACTGACACCACATGAACCCAGGGTTGTAGTCCAGATATCCTCAACGCTTAAACTTGACCAGGAAGGACTGGAATTCTCCAATGCCGGCCTGATGAGCATATTTTCGACGACTGAACCTATTGTAAGCGGCCTTGGCAAACGCTTGCGCAAATACCGGGCATCCATGGGCCTGGGCCTGACGCTGGAGCAAACGGCTGCACTGGATTACACAGGCTTCCTCGACGCCAGCCTGTCCACACAACATGCCGACGGCATTTTCAGGAACAATGCGCTGCTGGCGCAGGAAATGGAGGTCGGCGACAACCGCCTGTTTGCCGAAAGATTCCATCCGGTTCTGCAGGAATCCCTGCACTCCACTCCCTGGGCGGTATCTCCGTTTGTTAACCTGCAGTTAAGAAGTGAAACCAGCCAGATTGAGAGAGAGTTGCTCAAACATGTACTCTTCAGGGAAGCCAGCCAGCGGGGTTTGACCTTCAAACCGGGATCGAGTTTCGGATTCCGTGCCCACCGCGTCGAAACCAGCATCCAGGACGAGCGTGGCGGCGTCCAGGTTATACGCGTAGCCATGGGCTGCAGGGAAGGGCCATCGCTTGGCGGCGCCATCAAACTGCTTAATGACATCAGCCGCATGGGAACCTTTGATGCCGTGAGGGCAAAATACCCGGAACTCCTGGAGACCGTGTTGAAAATTGCGCAACCAGAAGAGAAGGAGGCCGACTGAACCACGCCTACTGAAACCTGGCGATTCAGGTTATCATAACGACAGTAGTCAACGGCCTGCATGATCCGATGTTAAATCCGGCTATTCAAGTAAAAAAAGACAGTGTCATCGAGGGTGCCGGACTTGTGGCTGACCGGCTCATTCCGGAGGGAGACGTCCTTTTCCGCTTCGACGACATAAACCCACCGGCTCACCTCCATGAGCTGGTCGACTGGCCGCCACAGAGACGCATCAGGTTCCTGGCATTCGCCATTCAGATCGGCGAAGACGACTACGCGTTCAGGCAGGGTGATATAAAATTCATCAATCATTCCTGTGACCCGACCGGCTGGTGGTCAGGCTACGGCACACTTATCGCCCGCAGGGATATACACCCTGGAGAGGAAATAACCTACGACTATTCGACATCGGATATAACACTGAAGTACCGGATGGAATGTCTTTGTGGAACTGAATCCTGTCGAGGTATTGTCACCAACCAGGACTACCTGGATCCCGACTTCCAGAAAAAATACGCCGGTCACATACCGGAACATGTTATGGCCGCTATAGACAGGGCCCGTTCAGCCGCCCCGGTCGGCACCGGGCGGGACACGGTAGATATTCCTGCTCATGTAATTGAGGCTGTACAGCAGGCCAGACAGAAAGCTCCTGCGCTTCGCCTTGAGTTCGGCAACCAGTATATTTTTGAAATGGTCAAACTGGCTGTGCACCAGGTGCGTTCAAACAACCCCGGGTTTCGCAGGGAACACGGCGACAGATACCTCTACGAGATGGTCCGGGAACTGATATTAAAAAACTGACTACACAGGTGTAGTCACCCCGGCTTTTTTACAGCCTGACCCAGACAGTATCTGCAACCGGGATCCCGTTAAATGAAGTATTCCATTCCATGGAATAGGTGCTCACCTTCCCGAAAACCACCTGACTGCCAATCTCCAGCCCCGCATCAGGAATCACATCGCCAGAATACGGCACGTAGTATTTTCCGATAAAATCCGACTCGTAACAGGAAGGCCCAAAGAACTGCACTACGCACCCCTTGTCGTGGTGCGGTTCAAAGAAGTGTAACAGGCTGGGAGACGACCAGTGCAGGTGACTTTTTCCGGACAGATCCAGCGTACACCTGACAATATCCCCCGCACGGGAAAGATTGACAACTGTGCCGACAGCGTAACCTGCCGGCTCGGCGTACCAGCGCCCGGGCTCAAACAGTATGGAGCAGGGTTCAGGAAACCGCTTCCGGGCACTGTCCAGCACTTCCCTGATATCCTGCCTCGACAGGTGGTGCCAGCCCCCCCCGAGGTTGATACACGCGGCAGGCATATCCAGCAGCGCCCCCAGCTTCCCCAGTCCTTCAAGAAGGGTGTTGTAAGTGGATTTCCTGTTGACCTCACTGCCGTGATGAACATGAAACCCGATCGGTTTTTTCCCCTTTATGGCAGGGGTCTGCAGGAGTTGTCCGATTTCACTGACAGTAAATCCGAACCGGGTAACCGGGTAGTAAGCAGGATCATGCGGTTTTGATGCTCCCAGGAGGCTTGAGCCCTGGACTCTCAAAAGATACTCGCAGGGATCCTGCTGCGCCAGATGTCTTGCAAGCTGCGCCGGACTATCCAGCGTGACAACGAGCTTGTTACCCTTGCTGCGAAAGTCTTCCATCCTGTCTGTTATTACAGGCGACGTAACTGAAACCAGCTTGCCCCGCAGGTCGTCTGGCAACAGCGAATACTCGTTCAGGTTTGAAACATCATAGCCACCAAGATGCTGTTGAGCCAGGCACAGGAAGTCCCGATCGGTGCAGCTTTTCACCGCCAGAAGTGGCGTCACCGAAAACGCTTTTGACGTTTCAGCCAGCCAGCGCATCCGGGATTCCACGACACCCAGATCGAATACCAGTGTTGGTCGGGTAACATTGGCAGAGGCCAGCCATCCGTGCACAGGATGCGAAGTCACGTTGCTGCCTATCGCCTGATTCAGCGCAACGGCAAACTTCTCCCTGCCCACACCGGGTTTACCGAATTGATTGAGTTCTATCAGGATAGACATGAAAAAGAATGCATTGCGGCCTGATTACGCCTGTTTTTGATAACAACATTGTACCCTTGCCTGCACGTTAGTAAAGATCAGGGAACCCGTAACAGTTCGCGCTATTGTGCTACTATAACCGCTGAATAACCCACTGGTTGCAGCCTGTTTTCCTGATGGCGAAGCATCAAAAGAAAAATGATCCGCAGCGAAAAGCGCGTCACCTGGCCAGTACAAACCGCCTGGACGAGGCACGTGAACTTTACCTGAAAATCTGCCGCAGGCAGCCGCAGGACGGGGGGGCATGGCTCGGACTGGCCGAAACCTGTCGCAAACTGGGGTTGCTGCAGGAAGCCTGGCGAGCCGCCCGCAAGCTTCTTGAGATAGATTCTCACGACCCGGACGCCCTGCATGTACTTGGCTCAATACTGCACAGACAGGGGCATCTCGAAGCCGCGGTCAACAACTACCGACAGGCCCTGCAGATCGATCCCGGCAAGGTGGAAACCCACTATTTCCTGGCCAATGCGCTGCGCGAACAGGGCTTTTTTGAAGCCGCCGAGAACGAATATCAACGCACGATTGCACTGCAACCTGATCATGTCGAAGCGCTGAACAATCTGTCTGCACTGTTAACCAACCGGGGAAGGATCCAGCAAGCCGCCGAATTACTGCAACGCGCCCTCCGCGTACGTCCGGACAGTCACCAGATGCTCATCAACCTGGGCCGCGCAAACCTGCACGCCGGAAATGCAGTTGAAGCTGCGACCGTCTTCCGCCGGGTAATCGAACTGCAACCAGGACTGGCCGATGCGCACAGCAATCTGCTGGCCTGCCTCAATTACCTGCCGGGACTGGAACCCCGCACTGTTTTCGAGCAACATCAGAGCTGGGCCACGGCACACACCTGCACCATCGCGCCAAACAATACCTGGTACAACGATCCGGACCCACACCGTCGGCTGCACGTGGCGTACCTTTCCGCGGACCTGTGCGAACATTCAGTGGCTCGCTTCCTGCAGCCGGTACTGGCCAGTCATGACCATGAATCCCTTGAAATCACCTGCTATTCCGACGTAACGAAGCCGGATGCGATCACCAGGCAGCTACGCGGGCTTTGCAACCATTGGCGTGAGACTGCCAGTCTCTCCGACGAGCAGCTTGCCGGGCTGGTCACCAGGGACAAAATCGATATTCTGGTCGACCTTGCCGGACACACGGCACACAACCGGCTGCTCGTTTTCGCGCACAAACCTGCTCCCCTGCAGGTATCCTGGCTGGGCTACCCCAATACCACCGGTCTGGCCAGCATCGATTTCAGGCTGACCGATGCCAGGGCAGACCCTCCGGGGGAAACCGATGCGCTGCACACGGAATCCCTGCTGCGTCTGCCGCGCAGCTTTATCTGCTACGGCCCCCCGCAGGATGCGCCCGAGCCCACCACACCTCCTTCACAGTCCGCGGGCCACATCACCTTCGGCTCGTTCAATAATCTTGCCAAGACGACCCCGGAACTCATCGAAACCTGGTCCCGGATCCTGTCCGCAGTACCGGGCTCCCGCCTGCTGCTGAAGAGTCGCGCCACCGCTGACCCGGCCACCAGGCAGCGCCTGCTCGCCCTGTTTTCCGCAGCAGATGTCAACGTGGAACGGATCGGCTTCCTGAACCCGGAACCCTCCCACTTCGAACACCTGGCCGCCTACCGCCAGATTGATATCGCGCTGGACACCTTTCCCTACCATGGCACCACCACGACCTGCGAAGCCCTCTGGATGGGTATCCCGGTAATCACCCGGGCAGGACCGGTGCACGCCGCTCGCGTAGGCGTCAGCCTGTTGGCACAGGTGGGACTCGACCAGCTGGTGGCAACCGGAGAGAAAGAGTATATCCGTACAGCAGCCCGGCTGGCAGGCGACCGGGAACTCCTGGCAACCCTGCATCACACCCTGCGCGGAACCATGCGCCGCTCCTCCCTGTGCGACGCGGCAGGTTTCACCGCCGAACTGGAACAGGCCTATCGAAAAATGTGGGTTGACTGGTGTCAGTAGGCAAACAGGACAACATATCCGGACTGCTGGAAAGTGCGTTACGGCACCACCAGGCCGGCGAGCTGAATGAAGCAGAAAAACTGTACCGGGAAGTCCTCGCCTGCGAAGCCGTGCATCCCAGGGCACTGTATCTACTCGGCACCCTGAAAGCGCAAGGCGGCGATACGGCAGAGGCAGTTCGCTATCTCAGGGAGGCAACCCGGCATGACCCCGGTTTCAACGCAGCCTGGCTCAACCTGGGGAATGCCCTGCTACAACTTGCCAATGCCGATGAAGCCGAAACCTGCTACCGCAAGGCCATCAAGACTGCTCCGGAACAGGCAGACGCATACTTCGGGCTCGGTCGCACCCTGCTCTCGCTGCGCCGCTATAACGAAGCACAGGATGAGCTGAAACGGGCACTTGCACTCAAACCACAGTTCGCAGAAGCACAATACCAGCTGGGAAAAGCCTTTTTCCTACTGGGAAAACTGACAGAGGCTGAAAACAGTTACCGGCAAGCGTTGCGACAGAATCCACAACTGTTACATATCTATACCGATCTGGGCAGAACGCTGCGAACGCTGGGGAAGCTCGATGAGGCAGCTGCAGCCTACCGGGAAATTATCCGGGCACGACCCGAAGCGGCCGATGCCTGGAATAACCTCGGTAACGTCCTGCGCCAGCAATCGCGCATGGATGATGCAGCCGAATGTTACCGGCGCGCCCTCTCGATAGATCCGAAGCTGGCCGAAACGCAAAATAACCTGGGGAATGTACTCAAGACCCTGGGACGACTCGATGAAGCCGCAGGCTGTTATCGACAGGCGATTCAACTCAAACCCGGTTTCATACAGGCACACAGCAATCTCCTGCTGTGCCTGAACTACATTCCGGGTTACGATGAACAGCAGCTGTTCCGGGAACATCTGCACTGGGCAGCAACGCACACCCCCACCCGTCCGGTGAGCGGTAAGTACAGTAATATTCCGGACCCGGGGCGCCGTTTGCGCGTGGGCTACGTTTCCCCTGATTTCCGGACCCACGCGGTTACCCGGTTTTTCGAACCCCTGTATGCCCATCACAATCATGAAGTGGTCGAAACCATCTGCTATGCGCAGCTGGTCAAAGGTGATGAGACCACCGAACGGCTGCAGTCCATGTCCGATGGATGGCGCCGCACCATTGGCATGACCCAGGCAGGGCTGGCCGAACAGATCCGGGAGGATGCTATCGATATCCTGGTGGATCTTGCCGGCCATACGGCGCGCAATCGTCTGCCGGTATTCAGGCTGCGGCCAGCGCCGCTACAGATCTCCTGGCTGGGCTACCCGAACACCACCGGTATGGCCACCCTGGACTACCGGCTGACCGATGCCATTGCTGATCCTGACGGAGCGGACCGGTTCTACACGGAACGGCTGTTGCGGCTGGAAAACGGTCTTACCTGCTTTCTGCCACCGACCGATGCGCCAGACCCCGGCCCCCTGCCGGCCGGCGGCTCCGGCCGGGTAACATTTGGCTCACTGAATAACCTGGTGAAACTCAATGACCAGGTAATCGCGCTCTGGAGCCGCGTACTCAGGCAGGTTCCGGGCGCCCGTTTACTGCTTTTTCGGGATATGCTGCAGGGAAAGGTCGCGGAACGGGTACAATCGGGGTTCGAGCAGCATGGTATTAATAGCAGCCAGCTTGAATTACGTCACGAAGCAGGTAGCGGCAATACATACCTCAACGTCTACCAGGAAATCGACATCGCCCTGGACCCGTTTCCGTGGAACGGCCACGTTACCAGTTGCGAAGCCCTGTGGATGGGCGTGCCGGTAATTGCCCTGCTGGGACCGGCACATCGGGGACGCCTGGCAGCGAGTGTGCTGCACCAGGTCGGCCTGGAATCCCTGGTCGCCCGGGACCCCGATGACTATGTGCACATCGCCTCCGAGCTGGCCAGGGATGTACGAGGGATGGAGCAACTACGTTCAGGCCTGCGTCAGCGGGTAGCGGAATCGCCATTGTGTGACGGCCCTGGCATGGCGCTCGAGGTGGAAGCCATCTACCGCAAGCTGTGGCACCACTGGTGCACAGGCCGGGATACCCGCTAGCCCGAATTTCTCACCGGGTTCCGTAGCGAGGCGGTGAGAAATGCGGGCTAGTGAAAATAACGAACGTGATGCCCGATACTATAGGGTTTCCCGGTTAGTCGCAGTTTATACCTGCTGCTTCAAGCTGCTCGCGGAGTGGTCGCAGGTACTGCTCATAATGTCTCCAACGCTCCAGTGACCGGGTGTACATGGGTTGTCGAACCTGTTCATAACTGAGAGTAAAGACAAAACGGTTCGTAGCGTGAAAGTCAAGGCAGCGCTCATCCCATTCCAGGCCGCAGAATTTTACAATCTCCCGGCTGTAACGTTCCTGCTCACACACCAGGTCAGCATACGAAACCTGCAGCACATGATCGGGAAAAACGCGTGCCCAGTGCTGCATCAGCCTGTGGTACTGGATATAGAATTCCCCAGCCGTCTTCAAATCATAGGAGAAGTCGTGCCCTATGGTGCCAAAGTCTGAAAAAAAACAGGACAGACAGGTATCCAGTGGGTGGCGTATACACTGGATAATACGCGCAGCGGGGAAAAGTTGTGCTATCAAACCAACATAGACGAGATTGTAAGGCATCTTGTCTGTGACCCTTGCTGCCGTCCCGCCCAGCTCCATGAGCGTCCGCAAGTGCTGCTCCGCGGCAACATCCAGCGATTCCCGGGTGACATACCTGGCCAGCCCGGGAAATGTGAGCCCCGGGTAATCAACGGTAAAGCGCCGCACAATCCTGGAAATATGCGGTAACTCCCCGGCACCGAACACCTCCGGGTGGGAGGCAAGGATCTGCTCGACAAGACTAGTGCCGGAACGTGGCATACCGACAATGAATACCGGCAGTTCCGTACAGCTGTCAGCGCGGCGCATACTCCCTGCAAATTCCTCACTGTAGGTGGCAATAATTCCGTCTACCAGTCGAACCTGTGCCTCGCGGTTGAAATCCGCAGGCGTCAGGGCGTTTGCCTGCTCGAAATGCCGGAAAGCCGTGTCATAGTCACCAAACTCATCGTAGTGCCTGCCCAGCTGAAAATGGATACCTGCAGCAGCTTCAACACGCATATCCGGCCGTTCACCAAGAAATCTCTCCAACTCTCTGACAGCCTGGTCCCGCTTCCCGATGTGTTTGCTGATATCGAAGAATACCGGGAGCGCACTGCCATACCCCGCCTCTACCAGGGGTCGCAGCAGATCATGTGATTTTACGTATTCGCCCAGTTGCTCGAATATTTTCGCCTGCGCCAGAATCACTTCTCGCCAGCCGGGCACCAGGCGGGCCGCCTTACCGTAGCTGTGGAGCGATTCCTGCAACCGGCCGGCATGATGCAGCGCATTGGCAAGTGCACGATGGGCGTTCGGGAACTTCGGGTTGACACGTACTGCACGCTGCAGGATTTCGATGGCGTCTTCATACCGGCTCCTGGCAACATAGGCATCCCCCAGGTTGGTCATGGTCTCGATACTGTCCGGTTGCAGTTGCAGGGCACGGTGCAGCAAAGGAACAGCCTCCTCAGCATTTCCAAGATTCTTCAGGTGAGTTCCCAGGTTATTCAGACCTGCAACATGATTCGGACTGAGTTCAAGTAGCTTGCGGTAGGCAATAGTGGCTTCGTCAAGGAGGGCTGCTTGCCGAAGCGCGTTGGCAAAAAAGTAATGCGCTTCTACCAGCTCGGGATCCAGCCGGACAGCTTCCCGGTAACAGGACAGCGCTTCATCCAGCTTGCCCTGCTGCTGGAGGGCGGCACCGAGTGCCTGGTGGGCGGATGCAAGGTTTGGCTGTAATGAGACAGCCTTGCGACAACACTGCTCTGCCTCCTTAAACGCCCCTAGGCGCCGCTGAACAACGCCCAGCGCTACCCAGGCATCTGCATCCCCCGGAGTCTGCTGACATACCTTCTCAAGTCCCGCTTTTGCCCGGGAAAACTGGTTATCAGCCAGAAACAAATCAACCTGCTTCTTCAATTTTTGTACCTGGTCTGCATTTCCGGTCATGATTATCTGGCTCTGGAACAGGAACGGAATCCCCTGTGGACTGCGTCCGGGCCGCGACTCTGTCCGAACCTGCTTCTGCATCAGGGAATATCTGTTTAATTCGTCATGGCAAGGAACGGAGTGAGGAGGCAATCTCTAACAGCCTGGTTCCATTATATGAGATCGCCTCGCTTCGCGAGCAATGACGGGAATTTTGAATCAATCAGGGTTTCCTTAGCATATTTCAGTGATCAGGTTAATCGTATGGCGGCAGCGTATCCAGGGCTTTCATAAGCGGGCGAAGATGTGCCTGGTAATGCTTCCAGCGACTTACGGATTTCGTATAGATAGGCTGACGAACCTGGCCATAGCTTGGTGTATTGACATCCCGCTTTGTCGCATAGAACTCAAGACAGCGATCATCCCAGTCCAGTCCACAAAATTCCACCAGTGAACGGGTAACCTGCTCAGGTTCCGCAACAAGCTGTTCATATCGTATGTTCAGGATCGGGATGCTCAGCACCCTGTTCCAGTATTCCATCAGCTTGCGGTAGAGGCCATAGTACTGCCCGAGACGGGCCAGATCGCACGCGTACGCGTGTTGTGGCGTGAACAACTGGAAATAGATCGAGGTGCAGGTATCGAGTGGCTCACGTGCGATGTGAACGATATGCGCATTCGGAAACAGCAGCGAAATCAGGCCAAGGTGCATAAAATTATGAGGGCATTTGTCCACTACCCGGCTTGCTGTATCCGACAGCAACTGCAACTGGCGCAGGTGACGGACAGCATGCCGCTCTAGCACTTGCCCGGTCAAACCGGCAAGCCCGTCCGGGTATGACGACTGGTAGCGCGCACCGGGAAACAATAACCTGGCAATCTCTTCCACGGCCGTGAGTTCACCTGCCCCGTAAACCCGTGGATGACTGGCCAGGATCTGCTCCACAAGCGTCGTTCCGGAGCGTGGCATGCCTACCACGAATACCGGTTTCTCCGAGCAGTTACCTGCTCTCGCCAGCGCATGCCAGAATGCCCGGTCACAGGTCTCCATACGCCGGACAACCCGCTCTGCCTGTCTTTCAATGGTATCTACACCTTTTACCTGCCCTACAGCGTGGCAGGTGAGTTCATTCGCTTTCCTGTAGTGTTCGAATGACCGGTCATAGTCTCCTGCTCTATCCAGTAACTTGCCCAGCTTGTAGTGGATTTCGATACGGGTCTGCTGACCAGTCGTGTTGCTGGACAGCGCCTGCTCCAGCAAATGTATTGCCTCGTCGTCGTTATCCCGCTGCATCGACAGCTCTGCAAATGGCAACACAATACCCTCATGGGTAGACCCGGATGCGATAAAGGGTTCCAGAAGGCCAAGTGCATCGTCCAGCTGGCCACGTCTTTCCAGCACATGAGCCTGCGCACCGATGGCATATTCATCGTTGGGCCGGATACGGTCAGCCTTTCTGTAACATTCAAGCGCATCGTCATAGCGCCCCATCCGGGTAAAGATGTTACCAAGCGTATAATTTGCTCCGTAGGAATCAGGATCTGATTGTATCGCCTGTTCCAGCACCCGGAGCGCTTCTCCATCCCTGCCCTGGAAAGCCAGCGCCTGCCCCAGGTGTATCAGTATTTCAGTATTGCCTGGCTCGATGGCAAGCGCTTCCTTCAACCACTTTTCTGCCGCACCGGATTGGCCAATATTGTTGTACAGCAGGCCAAGTCCCGCCATTGCCGGGACGAAACCCTTCTCCAACGACAGAGCTTTCAAATAACCGTTCTCCGCCTCACGATTCTCTCCCTGCCTGGCCAGTGCATTGGCCAGGAACAAGTGCGCATTGGCAAACCCCGGACGCAAGCTAATCGCCTGCCTGAATTCTGTTATCGCCTCACTCAACCTGTCCTGCCGCTCAAGTACCGAACCCAGCACATGATGTGCCAGGGCATGGTTCCGGTCGATTTTAAGTGCATTCAAACAACTGCATTCAGCATCCTCGAGATTGTCCCGTCTTAGTTGGGCAACGGCATACATTACCCGGGCATCAGTATTCCGTTTATCCGATCTGCAGATTTTCCTGTAGAGCTCGGCTGCCTCGGGCAACCTGCCCTCAGCCAGCAAGGCATCGGCACGTTTCCTGGACGAACGTGTTAATACGTTTTTACTGGACATAACTAAAAAATATAATACTGTTATCTGCTATGGTGTTTTACACACGCAATTGTAGCCATCATATCCACCGCTTTTACAGCAAAACTTTTCATTGCAAGACCAATAGCTTATCATGTTATACCATATTGTTTTAATTATGTTTTTTAGATTTTCGCCCCCCCTTTACCCGCACATCTTCCATTATGGCTGAAATCGATGCTCACAAGCTGGCTGCGAAACTGAAATCACTTATGAACGGAGGCAGATTTCCCTCAGCCGTGCGGGGCGAAGCCAACCAGCTGTATGAACAGCTGCGTATATCAAAACGCAACAATACTGACCTTGTACTGGCGCTGGCCGTCCTTTACCGGAAGTCCAGGCTCTTCATGGAAGCCGATGCTGTATGCAACCAGGTCCTCGAACTCCAACCGCACAATGCGCTGGCACACCATATCAGCGGATCAATACAACAATGTCTTGGCAACCATAGCGCAGCAATCATCCGCTACAGGACTGCGATCAGCCTGGATGCCACGCTGGCCGAGACACGCTATTTCCTCGGTAATATCCTGCAGATGAATGGCCGGTCACAGGAAGCGGTCGAAAACTACCGAAAAGCTGTCATTTTACAGCCCGACTACCTGGAGGCGCTAAGCAATCTTGGAGCAGTTCTGATGGCCCTGCACCGGTTTGAGGAAGCCAGGAAGGTACTGGAGACTGCCAACAGCTTCCATCCGGACTGCCCACAGGTGCTGTGCAACCTGGGAGATCTGGCACTGAGGGATGGGGATTACGAAAAGGCACGGAGCTACGCGGCTTCTGTTCTCGGAAAAAACCCGCAATTCTTTGATGCACACCATCTTTCAGGAAAAGTCTGCCGCCAGCAGGAAGACTATGAAAAAACACTAAAACACTTTTCCCGCGCACTGGAAATTCGACCGAACGACGAAAACCTCATTGGCAGCATTGCCGAGATACTGGAGAAACGCAGCGAGTTTTCCGCAGCACGGCAACTGCTGCAGCCGCTGCTTCAAAGAGGTACTCACAACCCGCTGGTGCTAAAAGCCTGGTCCGCCCTGTCGCGGAGCCTCGGCAAAGAGCAGGAAGCGGTGCACCTGCTGGAAAGCGCTGTTGCCCGCGATGGCCTGCACATCCACGAGTCTGCCAGCTTGCACTCGGAGCTTGGCAAGCAATATGATCATCTGGGTGATTACGGGCGCGCATTCGAACATTACCGGCAAGCCAACCTGCTGGAGCGCGAACTGAAGACACAGGGCCGAATGAAATCGGGCACCGCATTTACAACGATCGCAGAAATCAACAAGTGGTTTGAACAGTTTGATGCCGCATTCTGGAAAACTCTGCCGTGCGCCGGGTCAAACAGCAAGCGCCCGGTATTCGTGGTCGGAATGCCGCGCTCCGGCACCACACTTGCCGAACAGATACTAGCAAGCCACCCTGACGTATACGGCGCAGGAGAATTACAGGACATTCCGGACCTGGCAGCACATCTTGGGGAGCATGGGACCGGGGTTGGCCGAATCCGGTACCTCGCCAGCCTGAATCGACAGAATATAACTGCGGCGGCGGAAAATTACCTGGGAACACTGCTGAAAAGGTCCCCCGATGCATTGCGAGTGGTTGACAAGATGCCTACTAACTTCGCTTATATCGGGCTCATCTCTCTGCTCTTCCCGAATGCATATATCATCCATATGCAACGCGACCCGAGGGACACCTGCCTGTCGATGTACTTCCAGCGTTTTGGCGCATCGATGCTCTTTACTACTGACCTGCAGGAGCTGGCTGCATACTATTCCGCGTATACTAGGATGATGGAGTACTGGAAAAGCGTACTGGATACAAAAATCCTGGATATCCAGTACGAGGAACTGGTCAGCGACCAGGAGCATGTAATTCGCCGCATGATAAAATATTGCGAGCTGGACTGGAATGAAAGATGCCTGAACTTTCATACCAGCAGCAGGGATATACATACTCCGAGCTACGACCAGGTGCGCAAACCCATGTACCGCAAGTCGGCAGGCCGATGGAAACACTATGAAAAACAATTAGCACCGCTAATAAAAGCTTTGAATTTAACTCCCTAAAGTCACTCTCTACATTGCAGACCAGCGTCAACCGGACAAGCTCCAACGCTTCCATCCAACTTGTAGCCGTACTGGTTCATCAGGGCTTCCAGCCCACTGATTGCCGACATCTGTGGCTGAGGCTCATTCATCGAATGCGGCTTTCTGACCATCTCGCGAATCTTTCCTTTCAGTTCAGCAGTCATATCCAGGCCAAGCCAGTTGAAACAGGCCCGCAACTGTTCTACCGGGCTATTTACAATATCTTCATAACGCATACTATGGATGGGAACAGCGGCCTCATTCCTGGCCTGCTGCACCCACTTCTCACGACCTAACCACTGCGTGAAAATATCTTCAGCCGTTCCTTTCCAGGAATCAGGAACTGTCCCCCAGTCCTGCACAGCAGTTTTCATACTTCTGTATACCGCACAGGGATTTCTGATGACATGTAGAAAATGCGCATCGGGAAAAAGCTCCAGTATAAATTGCCTCAATTCCGGGTCAGCATATTGCGCAGGTTTTTTATCCCCAACCCATGCAAGCCCGCTTTTCCCCGGGCGCCGCTGCTGCACATCTGATCCATTTTTCATCAGATGATCCTGGATACGAAAAAACGCTTTGACAAGGTCACTCTTTTCATGGTTGGTCGTTAGCATTGACTGATATACAGCTGCTGCAGATTTCAGTGTAGCCCGCATACCCAGGTCACCGTCATCAGGATAAGGTGCGAATTGTTCTGGCAAGCCCATGCGCGACTGAAAGAGCGTCCAGATAACATCGGATTCGTGTGTTATAAAAATGCGCGGGTGGGCATTCAACAGGCGAACAAGCATAGACGTTCCCGAGCGCTTATTCCCCATTATAAATAGTGTCCTGGCGTGCATATTCACCTTGTTCCCCGGTCAACACCAAGCCACGGACAGCACGCAATCAATATTTCGCATCCTGGCAGATCCTTCGTCTTCAACTGTCAATCCTGGGGGATAGTTCCCATCGATTCCCCCTCATAACCCGGCACTGTCCGTTTGGATACATCGACGGCAGACAACGCGTTAAACCAGAGTGGCGGGATAACCGGTTGCGCACCGGAACCCTTATTTGCCTTACACAGAGCCCAGGTCCAGACCACACCATTTTCATTTACATTGGTATCGAAACTGGCGAAATCAAAGTCGCAGTGAATCAGGTCAGGATAGAGATCCGCATAGTACTTTTTTGAATAGTAAAATAACGAATTTCTGTTCCAGAAAGACACGTGCGTGGGATCCTGGAAAGCGCCACGTCCGTCTGTAGAAGGAACCCACAGCTCCAGCAATCCACCGTGCCCGAGTACGCGCCATGCTTCATTCATCGTATTGATTGGATCGTGCAGGTGCTCAAAAATATCAAATGCGCGGATATAGTGTACGCTATTGTCTTCCCATGGCCACTCCTCCTCCAGGTTCGCAACAACATTCACCCCCGGCATCGACTGTATATCCACGTTAATCCAGTCATCCAGCGCGTTTTTGTTGCACCCTAAATTCAGCTTCACCCATTCGGATGGCAGCTTCCTGATTATGGTCATAAGTTCGGTACTCAACCTGTTCTATAAGTATATAACACCCCAAACACAATCTGTGTTCGGAAATAAAACACATTATAACATTTACAATGTTTGTCCATATTTAGGAAATTTTTTATAGAAATCCTCTACCAGCATTGCCACGTATCCCGAGCCTTTTTCGGGGTCCAGCACAGGGGCCACGGGAAGCTCCCAGTCATCCGGATACCCGTACTTCTCCATGTACGGCCTGAAATAGGGCCGGAAATATTCCACGTCCTCTTCAAGGAACCAGTTCCTCCAGTCACCCGACTTCCTTGTCCTGGCAACGAATTTGAAGTGATCCGGGACATCAGACCGGTCCCTTAGACGGAAACCGAGATATTCTTCCAGGGAAGCCAACTTCCTGTAAATATAATCTTCGTACCTGAATGTATAAAATGATGGATTCCTGTCCAGGTATTCAACGCTAAAGTTGCGCCACCGCATAAACAATTCCACGAAATCCGATGAATTCAGCTGCCCCATCAGGCTTAATATACGTCGCACGGACACGTCACCGGGCCTGTCCTCCTTTTCCCTGATAAGGTCTACCAACTTAGTGGCATGCACCCTCAGGACAAGCCTCCTTGAATTGACAATCATGTACAACATATAGCTAACCAGATTATCCCTGGGATCCCTGACCAGAAATATCTTTTTTTCATACCCCGAAAAACTGTCATAGTCCGGTCTCGGCACCCGGATAATGTTGGACTTTTCCGGATCGTGGTCGACACAGACCAGCTTGACAACAAGATTCTTCCCGTCGTTTATCGCGCGCTGAATTTTTTCATTGCCGGAAATATACCGGTTATCGATCGGCTCAAAAATGCTCACCACATTGGGTGACAGAGCCTTGACCAGGTCACTATACAACCCCGTTGTTGCGGACTTAGGGAGCCCCAATACTAGATATCTGTCTGGTTTCTTCATAATCGACATAAAAACAATTCATACCTTATAGCTGCAATAACCACCATTAACCGAAAACTTCCTGGCCATCGATAGCCTCTATCAACGGACCGATATGCGCAGCGTAGTTTTCCCGGCGATTCAGGGATGTTGTATATATCCTGTGCCGAACTTGCACAAAACTGGCGGTATTTACGTCACGGCGTGTCTTGTGCGGGCACAAGCACCGTTCATCCCACTCAAGACCACAATAGTCAACCAGCATTCTGCTGGTCTCCTCCGGGTTATTCACCAGGTCCTCATAGCGCACTTCGTAAAATGGAATTTCCAGTGCGTATTTCCAGTGATGCATTACCTTCCGGTATTGACGATAGTAAGCGCCCAGGCTGGAAAGGTCGCAGGTGTATTCGTGCCCGTCACGGAAGTCTGCAAAGTAGCACGAAATGCAGGTATCCAGTGGATTTCTCGTGCAATGTATGATTTTCGCTGCCGGAAAGATCAACCTTATCAGCCCGAGATTCCAGAAATTCTCCGGCATTTTGTCAGTCATCATCCTGTATCCGCTGGCGGGCAGTGACAGCCAGTCAGCCAGATAATCGTCGCGTATCTGCTGCATGACAGAACCGGTGGCTTGCTGAAGGCAGGCTGGATACCCACCGCCCGGGCCGGAGATACCAAAATATTTTTCCCTGGCATGATTGATATGCCCCAGTTCACCGGCACCGTACACTGCAGGATGACTTGCCAATATCTGCTCGGTAAGTGAAGTACCGGATCTTGGCATTCCTACAATAAAGACAGGCTCTATGGCATCAGTCTTTACTCTTGCAGACGGCAATCGCGCATTAAATTCACCAGACCACGCTCTAACAAGGTTATCTGCCTGACTATCCAGCCGGGGAGCATGTACTTCGAGCCGCTTCAATCTGTTTGCCTCTGCCACCGCCTTGAAAGCCCGGTCATACTGCTTCATCCGATCATACAATTTGGCCAACGCAAAGATAAGACGGCGGTGCCTGACCCTTGGTTTCGTTGAGCGACGCAATATCTCCTCAATAATCACAGCGGCTTCCTCACACTGCCCTGTGAACTGGCAGAGGTCCGAAAAAAGAAAAGCTATCGCGTTTGGTGTGGTTCCGCCCCTTATAAAGGGGGCAACCAACTCGTGGGCGCCTTCCACATCACCCGCCTTCATGCGCAGATCTGCGAGCCCGGCAGCCGCATGAATAACTTTCGGGTTTTTTTCCAGAACGCGCTCATAGCAACATCTGGCTTCGTCCAGCTTTCCCAGCACCGTTTTCACCCGGGCCATTCTGTTCAAAGCATCTATACTACCGGGATCTTCTTCCAACACCTTGCCTGCATACTCAGCTGCTTTTTCGTAGCTGCCAAGCTGTTCATAAACAGCACTCAATGCCAGGTTGGCGCCAGGAAAGAATTCATCAATGGACAGGCATTTCAGCAAATTAACGGCAGCCTTGTCGAACTGTTGCAATTCTATCCGGGCAAGCGCCTGGTGGTAACAGGCTGACGCTGACTGACTATTTAACTGGATAGATTTTTCATAATATCGGATGGCTGCGCCCGGACGCTCGAGACTGGACTCGATACGACCGAGCAGGTACCACATCTCAGCATCATTTGCTTCCAGCCCAATTGCCTGCAACAGCACTTCTTTTGCCTGTTCGAGCCGGTTGTTGCCAAGATGAATCCTGGCACATTGCTTCAGATCATGCGCGCTTTGTCTATCCATACCGGAATGCTGCCATATTTCTGTTTATTCAATATGAATCGGTGCACCGGGCTGACCCGGTTTCAGGGTTTCGTGGTTGGCAACCAGGTGATTGATTGCTCTCCTGAAAGCGGCTGGATCCAGATTAGCTGTGATATCCCTCTTCAGGTCAGAACGGCCTATCTGCTCCGCAAGACTCTCGCGAAAGACTTTATCCTCGATCAACGCAAGTATCTTTTTCCTGAATTCACTGTGCCCGTGCGTGACGACCTCGCCCAGCCCGGCTTTGCGCAGCAATGCGCAGGGAAACCGGTTATACCCGTGCGTGCCCTCCCTGACAACCGCCGGCACTCCGACATAAAGGGAGTCAATAACCGTGTTAAATCCTCCAAAGGGATACGGAACGATAGAGATATCCCCCTTTGCCATTTCTGCGAGGAATTTTCTGTAGCCCATCATGCCATGGAGCTCAAAATTATCCTCCCCCAGAATCTCCGCTATATCCTGCCAGTATACCGGTCTGGCCCATTGGTCTGCTTTGTCCAGGTCGGTAAAAAACCGGAAACAGACGGGTTTCGAACACGCATCGGTGATTTCTTTCAGCAAGCCGATGAGGTCGGCATTCATCTTCATCAAGGTCCACGGACAATTTATAAGAACTCTGCCCGCATCGGGAGTGGACTGCTTTTCAACCGGTGCTGTTGGCCAAACCGGAATCATCCCCATACCGGGAAGCAGAACCAGCCGTTCTGAAAAATACCGGTCCGCCAGTTCCGGTATTTCCGAATCTTCACCAGCCATAAAATAATCGATCTGCCCGCCATGCATGCTGGCCGGGTGGCCATAGCCCATCACCTGTACAGGGGCCAGCCGGCAGTTACCCAGATAGATCGACTCTACGTCCATACCCACATCGGGAAAATAAGCCACCGTCCAGTCCTGGTCCAGGACCGCCGCACGCTGTTCTGCATTCAGCTGCCGAACATTCTGCAGTCGCGGGAAAGTCCTGATCGAGGAGAACATAGAGGTGTCTATCGCAGGATTCATCTTTCCCAGGTGAACCAGCGTCAGCCGGTAGTCACCGACAAGCGTTTCCAGGTAGGGACGCAGGGCCCGGTAAACAGCGGAACCGGGAAACCAGCGTCGCGTTATCACCGCCAGCGAGCGTGGGTTTCGTTGCCCGCTCCACTGCAGCATTTCACAGTCCCTGCGTATCGCCCGGTTAAGCTTCTGCTTGTAGGAACGTTCGTCTTCCGGCTCCAGGTAGGTGATATCAAAATAACCTGCGGACACGGTGCCCGGCGATACAACCTGGTAGGCGTCAGGCATATCGCGGTAATGCGCACGCGCATTTTCCATCAGCCAGGGCTGCGCCGGTGGAAGCGCTGTAAATGTCTGCATGGCATACCAGTGGGAAGCGAGGCCCGGTTTCTCCCGGAAAAGTTCCTGCAGCGGCAATCGAAAGCGGTTGCGTAATGAATAAAGGGCAAGAATCTTCTCAACAGGCGCGTTCTGTTCACAGAGCGTCCGCAACCAGGAATCCGTGTTGATAACCACGGAACACCCTGCAAGGTAGGCGATCGTACTGTTAAGAGAAATAAACTTTGGCGCATCTTTCGGCGGTATCGCAAAGTCCGGGTTGCAAAACAGGTGGAAAAAGTCTTGCATGAACTCATTGAGTTCGTCGCGAATCCTGTTGTTTATACCAGCGTGCTCACGCTCCCTGAACGTAACCAGGGCGCCCAGCAGCCTGGACGAAAGAGCATCGTGCCGGCTTGCTGACAGGAGGGAATAGCACTCTTGCATGGTACGATTGATCAGAATCCTGTAACACCCCTGATTCCGGCAATGCTTGCAGGCCTGGCGCGCAGTAACTTAAAACGGCTGAACCCCAGGGAGGAAAGCGCATCCAGATCAAAATCCACCATACCGTGCTTCTCCCTGTATTTTAGCGTCTGGGAACACTTGAACTCTCCACCCTTGTATTTATTGATGACGGAGATCGAGGGATAACATATTTTTGAAGGGCAGGTCAGCGCACAACCCGCATTGGCAAACAGGGTAATCCGCTCCTTGTTTTCTATTTTAACCAGGAAGTCCGGGTCCTGGCAGAATTTCATTGGCAACACAACTGTATCGTACAACTCAAATGCATTTTCAATTTTCCGGTACGTATTGATATTTTTTATCACACTCGCTTCGATCCGGTATTCCGGGAAATCCCTCCTGATCCAGCGTGCAAGGTCATCGTTTGTAACAATGACGGCGTTACCCTGCCGATGGTACTTCTCCAGCAACGGCAGGTTTTCCCGGTACTCCTCCGACTCTACGTAACTGTTGGTCAGTGGCATACGGACGCCGATACCCGCGGAATAAAGTTTATCCACGTCATGCTCGCTTATCTGCCGCTCTGTAAACGGACGACCTCCGTACAGCGTCGATCTCTCCAGAAACCCGAACACACTATCAATATCGTGATGTGGAATATCCGGATAGTTCCGGGCAAGAAACGGGAGTATGGGAACTTCCTCTGACTTCCCCCGTACAGATATTGTAAATCGCATTTCTGTTACCGTGCTGAATATAGGCTAGCCAGAATACACTCTGAATCCCGCGCATGTGCAAGTATCTATATTCATTGACTTAACAACAAAACGTCAACCATTATTTTCCTTCAAAAATCCTTCGGATGGAATTATCCAACTGAATCCTTTAGAATTTTGATGTGCGTATAAAAAGCGCCACAGGCGTGATGACAGACCATGAATAGCCGCAACAGCGAATTTCAAAATACCGGGGCTACCGACCCCGCCGCAGCGCAGGTTTTCCTGGATCGCGCCATACAGCACCACAAGGCCGGCCGGCTCCAGGCTGCCGAGACTGCCTACCGCGAGATACTGCAGTCCCTGCCGGAACATGGAGTAGCGCTGCATATGCTGGGGCTGATTGAATACCAGGCAGGTCGATATGAACAGGCCATCGACCTGATGAGCCGGGCGGAAGCCCGCATACCCGGCGATGCAGGGCTCCACACCAATCTGGGCACTGTCCTGCAGGCCAGCGGCCGCCTGGACGAAGCGGTCGGCCGGTATATGAACGCCATCGCTATCAACCCGGGCTTCGCACTCGCGTACAACAACCTGGGCAATGCCCTCAGGTTGCAGGGCAAGCACGAGCAGGCTGTGTCCGCCTTCCGTCAGGCTCTGGATATCGACCCGAATTACGTGGATGCCTGTGTAAACCTGGCAATTGTATATCAATCAATGAACGAGACAGAGAAAGCCATACAGTGCTATGAAAAGGCTATCGCTCTCGACCCGCGTCATGGCCCGGCCACGCATATGCTGGCCGCACTGCGGGGGGAACACACAAAGGCTGCCCCACCGGAGCACGTTGCCCACCTGTTTGACGAATATGCAGCCCGCTTTGATCACCACCTTGTCGATACCCTCGGCTACTCGATGCCCGGTCTGCTGCGCAGCGAGATTGATCGTCTTGGGGGAAAAGACGCACATTTCAGGAATGTGATCGATCTGGGCTGTGGCACCGGGCTGGCCGGCATCGCCTTTCGTCCGCTTGCCACCCGTTTGACCGGAGTCGACCTGTCACCTGGAATGATCGTAAAATCCAGGGAACGGAACGTATACGATGCCCTGTTTACAGGCGACATCGTCACTACCCTGCTGGAACGGCAGGAACACTACGACCTGTTTATTTGTGCTGACGTATTCCCCTACATCGGTGATGTCGGGCCACTGTTCTCGGCTTTGCACAGCCGCGCAAACGAAGACGCCCTGTTTGCCTTTTCCACGGAATCCCATACCGGCAGTGATTACATACTGCGTCCGACAGGGCGCTACGCCCATTCCGGTGACTACCTGTGCAGTGCGGCTGCAGACCACGGATTTTCGGTCATGACCATGCGCACGGAAAACCTGCGCAAACAGAAGGACCAGTGGATACCCGGCGATCTCGTCATACTTCGCAAAACGCCAGGGGATACCGTATGAAATACTGGTCCATTCTTCCGGTCCTTGTGTACCTGTTCCTGCCGGGAACAGCTTACGCGGACCACCTCAGCGGCCTTGCCATTACCGGCGTGCCGGCCAATGCCATTGTCGGTGCCTGGCCGGTTGATTCGCAATATTCCTGGCTAAGCAACCGTTTTCCCCAGGCAGGCAGCCCGCACTCCTGGCGCCTGCATCCCGGCACCGATGGCGGCATTTTGCTGGACCAGGCCCAGCCTTCCGGGTCCCTGACCGCTGAATTCCTGATGTTTAATATACCCACCACCATTTTCAGTGTTGGCAATGGCATTACGCTGGATGCCAGTGAAAATATCAACATGGATAACCTCCGCAAACTGGCCGGCAAGAACATTACGGACCTGGGTTCCGGCAGTGGCGCAAACCCGGTAGTGCCACTGGTGCCGGATATTACCGCACTGGCTGCCGGACAGAACGGCTGGCAGCTCAATGCGGATGGCACCTACCATATAATTTATAATACGCAGGGATCCTGTGCCGACTGCGAAATGATTATTCATTTCTATGGCAACGTCATGCCGGTAACGCCCGATGGCGATATAAACGGCGACGGTAGCGTCACCGTCACCGATGTCCTGCTGGCCGAACGCTACCTGTTCGGGCTTACCC
Organism: Thiohalobacter sp.; assembly: GCA_026984515.1. GTDB lineage: Bacteria > Pseudomonadota > Gammaproteobacteria > DSM-19610 > DSM-19610 > Thiogranum. The sequence continues at coordinate 36,114 of JALSRZ010000130.1, forward strand.
AGCTGACCCCCGGCCAGATTGCACACGGCGACCTGGCCCCGGCCGGCCAGGGTGACGGCGCCCTGACCATTGCGGACGTGTATCGCCTGATCAAGCTGCTCAATACCCCCAACTGAAATGCACCGGAAGTGGCTGCGCGCGCGTGTCGCGTATGCCCCGTCGTCCGGGAGTTTGAACGTCGCCACTTGCTGCAGCCGACGCAAATCTTCCCGTTAGCCCGCATTTCTCACCGGGTTCCGTAGCGAGGCGGTGGCAGGTCGTGTGATAAGCGGCGTTCGCGACCGAGGGCCGCGCAGGCATAGTCGACTCTATGTCGAGCAGCCCGACCGAGTGAACGCCGCTTAGCGCGCGGCATGACACCGCCGCAGCAGGAAGTCGGTGAGAAATGCGGGTTAGTCCATGGTGTGTTCCAGGATGGGGTAAACCAGTAATGCTCCCTCACGCGTGAGGTGGTTATCATCCACATAAAGCGGCGTAAACCCGTCATCCGCGTAGGTCCTGCAATATTCAGTTGCACACAGGATATCCGCAGGGTCAATGATATGAACCCGTGGGTTCTTTTTAAAAGTCCTGAATATCCTGTCGATCGATGCCCGCTTTTCCATGTAGGCCTGTTTTGACACCTTGTGTGTCAGTTTCTTTATGTGGGTGGGCAGGTCCGGCACCGGTTCCAGTATCGTAACCGGAATTTCCAACCCGTTGGTTAATTCATCAACCGTTCGCAACAGGGCGCGTTTCAAAACCCTGGCACTGTCAGATGGCAGGACACTGGTTGTTTCACTATCCGACAGGTAATGGGTCGCTTTCTGAAGGCGACCATCCATAACCCATCCCGTCTGGTAAAGCATCCATCGCGACACCATGTAAATCATGTCGATGTTCGCCCTGTTCGCGTGCAGGAACGCCCTCACATTTTCGGAAAACTTTCCGGTGCACCCGTCCGCCCCGATGCCATCCAGCCTGAAGACACCAAAAACAGGGGCACAGCCCCCGCTGCGCGCCACAATGCCCCGGTAGCCGTTTTCTGAAGCAAATTTCTGGAAAGCCGGGAACAGTGCGTTCGAATGGGAGTCCCCGTATAAAAGAAAGATCTTGTCCGTATCCAGTGTTCCAAAACTGCATCTTTCCGTACTCTTCAGGGTTTCCTTCCCCTTGTAAAAGCATAACTGGTCATAGACATCCTGCTGCCCGGTTTCTACAGGACCCATTGCGTATAAGGCACCACCGGAAATCACCGACAGGGAAGCCAGTGCAACAATCCCTGCCTTTATCTGCAGGAATTCCCTCAGCCTCTGCGCTCTCCTGAAAGGCTGTTCCACAAATGTATATGAAAACGCGGACAGGACAAAGGCCAGAGCGAGGATCGACAACTTCATCCACAGGCCCAGCTCCCCGGTCATACTGCTTTTGACCAGCGCAATAATCGGCCAGTGCCAAAGATAAAGCGAATATGAAATCAGGCCGGTATAAACCACCGGGTGGCTTGTCAGTACAGCGGATAAAAGCGTCCCACCTCGTGCCGCATAAATAATCAGCGCGGTTCCCAGCACCGTATACAGCACGGTAAAACCGGAAAATGCGCCGCTCCTGTCCAGCAGGGCAATCGAAGCAATGATGAGCGTCAGACCGGCCATGGAGAGCAGGTTGTCCAGCACAACTCCCTTGCGGGGTATTCTGTGAAGTGTAATAGCGAGCAACGCCCCGGCAAGCAGCTCCCAGAACCGTGTGAGCGGCAGGTAAAAGGTCGCAACGGGATCACTTAAGCCGATCGCCGGCATGCCTGTCACAAAGGAGGCTATAGAAAACACCAGCAGTAACAGGACGATATTCCTGTCAGTCATTTTCCTTGTCAGCAACATGAACACCGGGAATACAATGTAAAACTGCTCTTCGATGCCCAGGGACCAGGTATGCAGCAGTGGCTTCAGTTCTGCGGCAACAGAGAAGTAATCCGAGTATTTCCAGAAGAAGAAATTGGATGTAAAGGTGCTGACACTGAAAACACTTTTCAGGAATTCTACAAAATCCTCCGGCAGGAGGAGGTAATACGCGAAGGGGATAAGCGCCATCACCACGAAAAACAGCGCCGGGATAATTCTTCGAACACGCCGCCGGTAAAAGTTCGGAATGGTAAAGTTGCCGTTCTTGATGTCGGAGCGAATACTGCCGGTTATCAGGAACCCGGAAATCACAAAGAAAATATCAACGCCGACAAATCCCCCGGGCACAAAAGAGAAATCCAGGTGATATAAAATAACGGCAAGTACGGCGAGCGCTCTCAGGCCGTCTATTTCTTTATAATATTTCATCTTCTTTCATACCTGTAACCACAAAGCGAGCCCGGCAATTCCTGACCGCTCAAAACTCCCTGTGGTCACAGCAAACAAGTGGATCGCCGATCGTGCAGTCATTAACTGCACTCAGCCGGGTCGGATAGCGTTCCTGGCGTAGTCGGCAACGATACGGGTAACCCCTCTCGACAACAGATCATCCAGCGCGTTAACGAACGTATCAATCTGCTCACGGCTGACAATCAACGGGGGCTCAAGCCGGATCACGTTCCGGTTATACTCGGTGAACGCTACCAGAATATCATATTTCCTGAGCAGCAGACTCCCGACAAACCCGCAGAGACTGCCTTTCAGCCTGTTGTCCAGTACCGATACCAGCTGCTTCAGGCCCGGCACCAGGGTCTGACTGAAATCCTGGAATTCGATCCCCAGCATCAGGCCCTGCCCGCGAACCTCTTTCAGTATTTTCGGATATTTTTCCTGCACTTGTTGCAGGCGCTCAAGAAGGTAGGCACCGCTCAGCGCCGAGTTCTCGACCAGGTTTTCATCGTACAACACATTGAGCGCTTCAATCGCCGTGCAGCACGCCTCCCCTATCCCTCCAAAGGTCGCCGGCCCGTGGATCAGCGCCGTTTTCGGGTCTCCGTATGCCTTCATGTACAACGGCCTGCGGGCAATCATCGCCCCCATGGCCGTCTTGCCACCGCCCAGGGACTTGGCCAGCGTTACAATATCCGGGCAGACACCAAAATGCTCGAAAGCAAAGAATTTTCCCGTGCGCCCTACCCCGCACTGCACCTCATCCGCAATCCATATCACTTTGTAGCGGTCACAGAGCCGGCGTACTTCCGTCCAGTACCCGGGTTCCGCGCCGACGATCCCCGCCCCGCCCTGCACGGTTTCCAGGATCAGGATGCCAACGGCCGTGTCCCCGGCCAGTAACGACTCCAGGGCGGCGGCATCGCCAAAAGGCACACGCACCCGGTTTTCAATCAAATGGAAACCGGATTGGTAAAATTCGGAGTCTGTCACTGACAGGGCGCCGCGCGTCTTGCCGTGAAACGAATGTGTGGCGTAGGCGATTTTTGCCCGTTCCGGCCCCTGGACCTGCTCTGCCAGCTTGAGTGCTGCTTCCACCGCTTCGGACCCCGTGGAACCCAGGAATACCATGTCCAGGTCTTCCGGCGCGATCGAGGCAAGGTTACTGGACAAGGCAGCTGCATACTGGGACATAAAGGCAATAGCAATCTCGTGCCGCAGTTCCTCCTGGAACTGTTTACGGGCCGCAAGAATCCGCGGGTGGTTATGCCCGCATGCCAGCGACCCGAAGCCGCCAAAAAAGTCCAGTATCTTGCGCCCGTTTCTGTCCGTGTAGTACATCCCCTCGGCCGAATCAATCAGCACTTCATGAAAGCCCAGCAACTTCAGGAAATGGTACTGCCCCGGATTCATATGATGGTTAAACGCTTCTGCAGTATCCGCCACGCTCATTTGCTTCGCATCTTCGACGGTTAACAACGACGGTTTGCGGGTTTCTGTAGCGTGATTCATGTATATCTGCTCTCGGTCTGCTTCAACATCAGTGTGGCAGCCTTATCTGTAAACGTCGCGCGAGATCGGAGTTCATACGAACCTCCGGGTCAATTTTCTCCAGAACACGCACGAACTTTTCCAGACCCGGGTACATTTGCTGAAAATGCCCCGGGGACAGCCAGGCGTCTTTGGCGAGATAGGTTCTACCCCCGTGCTCCAGGGTAATCCGTGCCAGGCGGTCGAGAAGCGCTTCAATACCCGGCCTGTGCGGGAGATCCAGCGCCAGGGTATAACCTCGCATCGGGAATGACAGGTACCCCCTGCCCGCTCCACCCAGCGTCTTGATGGTAGTCAGGAACGAACTCGAACGTGAACGGGATATCGTTTCCAGCAAGCGCGGCAATCCCGCCGCGCTGAGTTCGTCCGGTAATACGCACTGGAACTGAAAGAATCCACGCTTCCCGTAGATCCGGTTCCAGTCGAGCAGCGCATCCAGCGGATACAGGAAACGCTCGACAAGCACCCGGCGCTCGCGCCCGCCGCGCGGCACCCTGTGATAATAAAGCTGGTTGAACGCACGGACGGTCCACGGGTTCAATACAAAACCCGGGAAATCCACTGGCACCCTCACCCGCCTGGAAGTCGCAGACGGCAGCGACCGATCTGCGGGATCGGCAGACTCGAGTATACCACGCCCGAGCCGGCTGCCACGCGCCAGGGTATCGATCCAGCCAACCGTATAGGTTTTACTCGAACGCACCTGTTCCAGTCTGGAGAGAAACGCGTCGAGGTCTGGAATCCGTTCTTCCCGCAGGACAACGGCATTGGACAGGACTTTCCGCATTCTGAAACACACGGTAACAATCACCCCGGTCAGACCGGCTCCCCCGATGGTAGCCGCAAACAGATCAGGGTGTTCGTCCGGTGATACGCGAACCGGCTGTCCATCGGGAAGCATGAGATCCATCCACAACACATGATCACCGAAACTGCCGGCATGATCATGATTCTTCCCGTGCACATCATTTGCGACCGCGCCGCCAACAGAAACATACCCGGTACCGGGGCTGACAGGCGCCATGTATCCGTCCGGCAGAAACCTGCGCAGCAGGTCGTTGAAGGTGATGCCCGGGCCACAGACCAGCTCGCCGCTGTCCGGGTCAAAAGCATGTATCTGCTTCAGGGCTGCGCTCAGAATGGTACCGCCACCGCTGTTCAGCGCTACATCGCCGTAACTGCGCCCGCCGGCATACACGATCAGCCCGTGGTCATCGACCGCTCCGATTGCCTCACCCACCCCGGTTTTATCCGCTGGAGTACACGCGGACACGCGGGCATACGTGGTACGGCCCCATCCACAGAGTGACATGGACTCCCAGTTCACTTCCCGGCCAGAACTTTGGGCACGTCCCGCGCGTTGTCCGGTCTGCGCGCAAGCCGTAAAGCGAAAGGCAGGGCCGCGAACCCAAGAGCAACCGCAAACCAGAGCGTCGTCAGGCGTATAACAGCAGTTGCCGCCAGACCAACGTCCAGGCTGGTACCCGGCGCAAGCAGCAAAGCCATCATCGTTGCTTCAACGCCTCCCAGACCTCCCGGCAACATGGATAGTGCTCCTGCCACCATCGAAAAAGCAAAAATGAAGACGGCGTACAGGAATCCAACCGGTGCACCCAGCTCGCTGAGAAGCCAGTAGAAGGCAAAACACTCGGCCAGCCAGCCACACACGGACAGTAACAGGGTCCCTCCGAATACACGCCACGTAAACAGTCTCGCGGTTGTTCTCAGCACGCGCCGTGC
>JALSRZ010000131.1 GCA_026984515.1 Thiohalobacter sp.
GTCGCCGAAACGCCCCTCCTCCGTCAGCCCAAGCCGGCTGGCGAGCTGTGCATTGTTGCCCAGCTCGGGGTGGGCATCGAGCGGCAGGTGGTAGGCCAGCAGGCTGATATCATGACCCAGCAACGCCCGGATGCGGCGCTGTTTCATCCCGGTGATGCGGGCATCCTCGCCCTTCCAGAAAAACCCGTGGTGCACCAGCAACAGGTCCGCCTGCTGCGCAATTGCCGCATCGATCAGCGCCTGGCTGGCCGTCACGCCGCTGACGATCCGGCGCACCGGGTCGCGGCCCTCGACCTGCAGCCCGTTGGGGCAGTAGTCCCGGAAGACCCCGGCCTCCAGCAGGCAATCACAGTAGCTAACCAGTTCCTTGAGACCCGCCAATTGCACTACTCCCCGCCAGTGTATAATCCAGCGCCATGAATATACGTGATACGGTTTCTTTTTTCCTGCAGGCGGCGACGGTCGGGATTGTGGCCGCCTTTCTGCTGTTACTGTTCAAACCGGACTGGTTCGAGACAGGCAGCCCGGTGATCGAGATCCAGCAGGCACCGCAACACCCGGCGACCAACCGGCCCGCACCGCCCTCTGCCCGCCCGGCTTCCTATGCCGATGCAGTCGAGCCGGCGGCAAAGGCCGTGGTCAACGTCTACACCTCCAAGGTCATTACGCGCAAGCGCCACCCGCTGCTCGATGACCCCCTGTTCCGGCACTTTTTCGGCGACCAGCTGGGCACGCCACGCAAGCGCACCCAGACCAGCCTGGGCTCCGGTGTCATCGTTTCCCCGCAGGGGTATGTACTGACCAACAACCACGTCATCGCCGGCGCCGACGAAATCCAGGTGCTGCTGCAGGATGGCCGCAGTTCACCGGCCACGGTGGTGGGCGTGGACAAGGATACTGACCTGGCCATCCTGCATATCAAGCTGGACAATCTGCCCACCATCGCCATCGGTTCCACCGCCGATCTCCGCGTCGGCGATATCGCCCTGGCCATCGGCAACCCGTTCGGGGTTGGCCAGACAGTGACCCTCGGCATTATCAGCGCCACCGGCCGCAACCAGCTGGGTATCAACCGCTACGAGGATTTCATCCAGACCGACGCAGCCATCAACCCGGGCAACTCCGGTGGCGCGCTGATCAACGCCTGGGGCGAACTGATCGGGATCAACACGGCCATCTACAGCCGCTCGGGCGGGTCGCAGGGCATTGGCTTCGCCATCCCCGCCGACCTGGTATCCAATGTCATGAAGCAGATCATCGAACAGGGGCACGTGGACCGCGGCTGGCTGGGGATCGAGGCACAGGACCTGACGCCGTCACTGGCGCGCAGCTTTGGTGTCGATGATATTCACGGGCTGCTGATTGCCGGTGTACTGCGCGGTGGCCCGGCCGACCAGGCCGGCATTCAGCCCGGTGATGTCATCGACCGGATCAACGGCAAGGAAGTATTGAACTCACGCGCCGCCATGAGTGATATCGCCCAGTCCGGCCCGGACAGTCAACTGGAGATCGAGGGTATGCGCGAGGGCAAGCGTTTCCGCACCACCGTGATCACGGGCCGCCGACCGGAATCCGCGGAGGAGTGAGACGGGCTAGCGGGCTGCCTGTTTTTTGCGTGCGATATAGTCGTCCAGCTGCTTTTTGGTGACCGGTCCGACCTGGCGTGCCACGGGTGAACCATCGGGCGCTATGATGTAGGTCGTGGGCAGGCCCGGCACCGGTCCCAGCGGGGTGGTCGACAGCGGCTCGGAGCGCAGCACCGGGTAACTGATCATGAAAGAATCAACAAACGCGGCCAGCTGCTCTTTATTCACGTCTTCCAGGTTGATACCGAGCACCACCGCGTCCTTGTCCTTGTGGCTGTCGTGAAAATTCACCAGGTCAGGGATCTCTTCCTGGCAGGGCGGACACCAGGTGGCCCAGTAGTTCACGATAATCCACTTGCCCTTGTAATCGGCCAGGGCGTGCATTTTCCCGTCCAGGTCCGGCAGTTGGTAATCGACCGGCTCGGCCTGTACGGCCGACGCAAACAGCAAAGCTAAAACTACAAGTAAACGCATTATGTATTCCTCAACCCGGTCAACATGGTTCTTTGTGCCGGCAATGACTAAACTCGGGTATACGAATCACCCGCCCTGGTAATTACCCCGTTGCCGGAGACTCAGGACACTATGACCACAATTCTTCAGGAAGATTTCATCCAGTCGCTGCAGAATGCCCTGCAGTATATTTCATATTACCACCCGATGGACTTCGTGCGCGCCCTGCACAGCGCCTGGGAGAAAGAAGCATCACCGGCGGCGCGGGACGCCATTGCGCAGATCCTGATCAATTCGCGCATGTGTGCCGAAGGCCACCGTCCGATCTGCCAGGATACCGGGATCGTTACGGTTTTCCTCGAAATCGGCATGGACGTGCACTGGGACAGCCGCCTGGGGGTGGAAGATATGGTCAACGAAGCGGTACGACGCGCCTACCAGGACCCGGACAACCCCTTGCGCGCCTCCATTGTGGCCGACCCGGCCGGAAAACGCAGCAACACCGGCGATAACACCCCCGCTGTCATCCACATGAAAAGCGTGACCGGCGACCGGGTCTCCGTCACCGTCGCGGCCAAGGGCGGCGGTTCGGAAAACAAGGCCCGTTTTGCCATCCTCAACCCCAGCGACAGCGTGGCGGACTGGGTGGTGGACCAGGTGCCCGGCATGGGCGCGGGCTGGTGCCCGCCAGGCATCCTCGGCATCGGCATTGGCGGTACCGCGGAAAAAGCCATGCTGCTGGCCAAACAGTCGCTGCTGGCACCGATCGACATCCAGGCGCTGCGCGAGCGCGGCGCAACCAACCGCGCCGAGGAACTGCGCCTGGAGATCTACGCGCGGGTAAACCGGCTGGGTATCGGCGCCCAGGGACTGGGCGGTCTGACTACCGTACTGGACGTCAAGGTGCTGGACTACCCCACCCACGCCGCCTCCCTGCCGGTCGCTATCATCCCCAACTGCGCCGCCACCCGGCACCTGCACCTGGAGCTGGACGGCAGCGGCGCCGTGTTCCCGGAGCCCCCGGCCCTCAGCGACTGGCCGGTGATCGAGCAGGACAATGTCACCACGGCACGCAGCGTCAACCTGGACGAGCTGGACAGCACGTCTGTACAGGACTGGAAACCGGGGGAAACCCTGCTGCTGAGCGGCCGCCTGCTGACCGGCCGGGACGCGGCGCACAAACGCATTGTGGAGACTCTGAACCGGGGTGAGGCCCTGCCGGAAGGCCTGGATTTCCGCAACCGCTTCATCTACTACGTGGGCCCGGTCGACCCGGTACACGGCGAGGCCGTGGGTCCGGCCGGCCCCACCACGGCCACCCGCATGGACAGGTTTACTGACCAGATGCTGGAACAGACCGGTCTGATCGGCATGATCGGCAAGGCCGAACGTGGCCCGGCGGCCATCGAATCCATCCGTAAACACCGCGCCGTGTACCTGATTGCCACGGGTGGCGCAGCCTACCTGGTGTCCAGGGCGGTGCAGTCCGCGCGGGTGGTCGCCTGGCCGGAACTGGGCATGGAAGCCGTGTTCGAATTCGAGGTCAGGGACATGCCGGTCACGGTCGCCGTCGATTCCCGGGGGGAATCCGTGCACCGGACCGGGCCGGCGCTGTGGAAACAACGCATTGCGGGCATTCCCGTCACGGCGGAATAGTCCAGAAATCGCCACCCGGTCCGATACAGGGGGAGTCTACACACCAGGTCCCGTTCCGTGTCCAACCTGCAACTGACCATTCCAGCCCAGGATCATGACCGCTCCAGCGTCAGGATCAAACCACGCGAGGTGCAGGCGTGGCTGGAAAACCTGCCCTGCCTGGACCTGGAACGCACGGCACGACTGGCCAGCGAGCAACTGCGGCTGTTCAACCGGCAGGCCCTGCCGGGGACCACCAGAACCGATATATTGTGTGAATTTCTGGGAACTTACCATAGACTCAGCGATTCCATGCCAGGTCACCAGGCGGCTGGAGAGCCCCTCCGCCAGCTGCTCAAACGACTCTGCCAGGACCTGGCCTTCGGCTTCAAGATCGTGGTCAACGACCTGTCCGGGAAACGCAGGGGCTTCCGGGAAACCCGCACGCTGGCGCTGGCCCTGCTGGGCTCCATCTATACCCTGGGGCTGCAACTCGCCTATTACTACGGGAACTACCAGCGCGCCCCGCGCGCGCTGTGGAGCGAATGCCTGGCGCTGTACCGGTACGCCTGGCAGACCGGGCGTGAACAGTACTCGGCCAGTCTGCCGGGCTGCGGTGACCAGCAGATCGACGCCGTGTTCCGGCAGATCGCCCTGTTGCGCCTGGCGGACCCCTACCAGCTGCCCGCCGGCATGCTGGCGGCGCTACAGCACTACTTCAGCATGCACGCCGGGCTGAGCAGCATCGATCACGAACCCCAGCCTGATCACACCTGTTTCGAACTGCGCGACCGTCACGATGAGCGCGAGCCGGACCTGGACAGCGCCCTGTTTCTGGACGTTACGGAGCTGATGGAACGCGCTGAGCAAGATATCGACCGGCTGGAACAGCACGGACAGGCGCAGGCGGCAGGTCTGCCGCCCGAAATTCCCGCGCTGCCGCTGCTGCATACCCTGCAGCAAACGCTGGCACACTGGCGCAATCAGCCCACGCGCCAGGCGGAACGGGAAGAAACCCATGCAAGGCTCGAACTGGTTACCGGCCTCGACACCGCCTACTGCGTCATCAACCAGGAGCGCTGGTTCGACCCCGCACTGTACCTGGCGCCCGGGCGCGATGAGGTCATTGACCTGGGTGCCATTCCTGCCCCCGAGCAGCATCCGCAACAGGAGGTCCCCGACACCATCCCCTGCATCAGTATCAACCGCAGCAGCGGCGGCCTGGCGCTACGCTATCGCAGCACACAGTCGGTTCATCCGCGTGTGGGACAACTGGTCGCGGTGCGGAGGCCGGGCAGTGGCCCTGGTAGTGGCTGGGTGATCGCGGTAAGCCGCTGGCTGGTGGAACCGGAGTCCGGCCCGGGCTTCGACCTCGGCCTGCAGTACGTGGCCCGTGAACCCCGTCCCGTGGTGATTCGTATCCTGGATGCCACGGGCCTGGGAAGTGCATTTCAACCAGCCATCGCCGCCGTGCAGAAACGCGGACAGCAACGGGTCCATACCCTGTTCACACGGGGTGGGGAGGTCCGGGTGGGCGATACCCTGAGCCTGTATGAAAAAAGCGGACAGCAGCAGGTACGCTGCACTGAATTACTCGAATCCGGCCCCGGTTTCGAGCGCCTGATCTACGAAGCCGTCGATACTACGGACGGTGATGGCTGAAGGAATTTTATGCTTCGCCAGAAAAATCAAAAGCCCGGTCGGGCTTTGGTGCACATCAAAGATTGTATAACGATTTTACTGCAAATCGAGAGTGCCGCCCAGGTAGTCGCGATCACTCTCCTCGACTACACCGATCGACCAGGCGCCGCGATTGCGGGCGTGATCAATCGCAGCCTGGGCATCCGCCGCTGACGGGTTACGGTCAACGGTGAAATTCTGCCCGGGGTAAATCAGGTCCGCGTCCTTGATCTGGTCACGGTTGGCCTTGTAGATCAGCGGCCACTGGTAGGGATTGTTATAGGTCTCGGCCCGGCCGGAGATCGACCACAGGCTGTCACCCCGCACCACTTCGTACTGAACCGAAGCGGCGCGGATTTCCGTCATCAGGGGTGTCAGCAGATCGTAGGCCTTGCGTCCTTCAGCGTTGCGAATGGCCTTGTCGGCATCCGACAGCGTGTTGGTCTGGTTGGCATTCAGACCTTTCATGGCGCTGGCCTCGTTAAACATGACCTTGGCCTTTTCCAGGTAGTACTGGTTGACGGCCAGCTCGGCCTGGTTGCGCGCCTTGTTGGCCAGCTTGATCGCGAGTGATTTCTGGCCTTCCGGAGAAGCCGCTTCATCTTCGGCCTGCTTCAGGTATTTTTCGGTATCACGCCAGATCCAGTCCAGCGCCTTGGCCTTGGCAATGGCGGCCCTGGCAGCGTCGATGGCCTGTGTGACTTCTGCATTCTGATCACCGGCATCCTGCGGCGGAGTCGAGGCACAGCCCACCACCAAACCCAGCACGAGTGCCAGTGGAACCAGTCGCTTGCCAAATACTGTTCTTTTCATGAAATCTCTCCGCTAGTGGTTGATCCATTAAGACTTTTTACGTCTTTTTATGCCGGCCCGAAGCTAACACCCCGCTTCACGCCATGTCAAGTTACACGCGCCGCCGCTGTCATGATCCGGCTGTCATCCCGAAAAGACGCACCAGCCGGGAAATAATTCCTTCCTGCAGGCGAACGCCTACTGCGCCTCTGCGCGCTGGGCGGCCTCACGCGCCCGCACTGCCTCGTCACGCGCTGCGGCCGCACTGCGCCTGGCCTTGCTGAAATGACGCTCGTTCAGCAACTGCTCGGCCGTTTCCAGCAGGTCCTGCGCCTTGTGATACTGCCCGGCAGCATGCTGCTCGGCACCGGCGATACGCGCTGCGTCAATCGCCTGGCGCGCCTCGCTCATTTCCTGTACCGGCGCCGAGCCACAGGAGGTACCCAGCGTCAGTACCAGCAACACCAGCGGAACGCGCCACAGTTTCGTAAAGCGGGACTGGAAGCCGGTGTGGCGCAAGGTGTGTTCAGGCATGTGTGACGCTAAAAGAAGGTATGGGGTACACGCTAGCACCGAGTCCGGAAAGGGTCAAGAAAGTATCCTTGCGTTGGACCGCCGGTCCCGGATACCGCAGAATATGCGTTCGCCAAACACGCCGAGGAAACCGCGCCATGTCTGACATCACCATCTACCACAACCCGCGTTGCAGCAAGTCCCGACAGACCCTGGAACTGCTGGGCAACCAGGGTGTGGAACCGGAAATTGTCGAGTACCTGAAGACACCGCCAGATGCGGAACAACTGGCGGAAATCCTGGACCTGCTGGGCCTGCAACCGCGCGAACTGATGCGTACCAACGAGGCGGAATACCGCGATAACGGGCTGGACGACCCGGAGCTGTCGCGCGCACAGCTGATCCAGGCCATGGTCGACCACCCCGGACTGATACAGCGGCCGATCGTGCTGTGTAATGGCAAGGCCGCGCTGGGACGCCCGCCGGAAAGCGTGCTGGAGATCCTGTAGTGGCCGACATACTGGTGCTGTACTACAGCCGCTACGGCGCCACCGAAAAAATGGCGCAACTGGTTGCGCGTGGCATCGAGGAAGTCGAAGGCATGCAGGCCCGCCTGCGCACCGTGCCGGCCGTATCCACGGTTTGCGAAGCCAGCGAGGACAGCATTCCCGCCAGCGGCGAGCCCTACGCGACGCCGGACGACCTGCGCGAGTGCGCGGCGCTGGCGCTGGGCAGCCCGACCCGCTTTGGCAACATGGCTGCGCCGCTGAAATATTTTCTCGACGGCACCGGCAGCCTGTGGCTGGGTGCCGAGCTGGCCGGCAAGCCCGCGGCGGTATTTACTTCGACCTCGTCCATGCACGGCGGCCAGGAGACCACCCTGCTGTCCATGATGCTGCCGCTGCTGCACCACGGCATGCTGCTGCTGGGCATACCCTACAGTGAAACCGACCTGCTGCACACGGATGCCGGCGGCACTCCCTACGGCGCCAGCCACCTGGCCGGCACCGACAGCAAAAAGCCGTTGACCGAAGCCGAACAGCGCCTGTGCCGGGCGCTGGGTAAACGCCTGGCCGAAACCACCGCAAAGCTCGCTTGAAGTCCCGTCTCTACTACGCGCTGGCGCTGTTCGGCTATTTCGGCATCCTGCTGCTGCTGCCGCTGTGGTATGGCTGGCTGGCGCCGCCCAGTGTGCTGCCGCCGAAGGTGGCACTGATGGTACTGGGCCTGCCCCTGTTCGCGCCGCTGCGCGGCCTGCTGCACGCGCGCCCCTATACCATGGCCTGGAGCCTGTTCCTGTCCGTGCTGTACTTTACGCATGGCGTAGTCGAGGCCTGGAGCGACAGCGCTGCCCGCTGGCTGGGGCTGGCCGAAGTCGCCCTGTCGCTATGCTGGCTGGTGGGAGGCATCCTGTTTATCCGGGCAGCCAACAAGACCCGCCCCGCCCCTGCGCAGGAGCGCTCGCCCTGACCGCAAAAACAGGCGGTGACCCTGACACCAAAAAGACGGCATCCCGGCAAACAGCGTCAGGCACGCACCAGGCCGCCCGCCTACAACCCCAGCACCGACTTCACAAACGGCACGGTCAGCTTTCTTTGCGCCACCAGCGAAGCCTCATCCAGCCGGTCCAGCATTGCAAACAGGGCCGGCAACTCACGCGGCAGGCGCCGCAGCAGGTAGCGCCCGGTTTCAGCAGGCATTTCACAGCCGCGCTGGCGGGCCCGTTGCTGCAATGCTGCGAGGCGCTGTTCATCGTCGAGCGGCTGCAACTGGTACACCAGACCCCAGCCCAGCCGGGAAGCCAGGTCGGGCAAAGCGAAAGCGAGCCCGGCAGGCGCCGAGCGACTGCTGACAATGAGATTGCCGGCGCGCTCGCGGATGCGGTTGTACAGGTTGAAAAGCGCTTCTTCCCAGGCCCGGTCACCGGCAATGCAATGCACATCATCGATACACACCAGCCGGTAGTGTTCCCAGCCTTCCAGCAACTCGGGGGACAGCCCGGCCAGCGTGGCGAGCGATACGTAGCTAACTGTCCGGCCGTGCTCCGCCGCCAGGTGGCAGGCGGCCTGCAACAGATGGCTTTTGCCGCAACCGGCGGCACCCCAGAGCAGGAAAAACGGCTCGCCCGTGCCGGCAGCGGTCTGTTTCAGCTGGTCGACCGGTTCCTGGTTCGGTCCCGCCAGGAAACCGGAAAAGCGCGCGGACGCCCGCATCTGCAGGCCGAGCGGCAGTTGCCGGCTCATCGATTCAGCCGCGCGCGGCGCGTCCAGGTGATCACATAGTCCAGCCCGCTCCAGATCACACTGACGGTGACTGCATAGATCAGCCAGTCGATCCAGTGCGCGCGGCCCCAGTCGGTCGCCTGGTGAACGATCACCAGCAATACCAGCAGGATCTGCAGCAGGGTATTGAGCTTGCTGATGAGCGTCGGCTCGGCCTCCAGGCGTCGAATGCGGAAGTTATAGGCCACTGCACCACCGACAATCAGCAGGTCCCGTGTCAGCACCAGCACCAGCAGCCAGAATGGCAACAGGCCGTTCCAGGCCAGCACGGCGTAGCAGGTAACCAGCAGGAACTTGTCCGCCAGCGGGTCGAGCAGGGCGCCCAGCCGGCTGGTCCAGTCAAACCGCTTGGCCAGGAAGCCGTCCACGGCATCCGAGGCACCGGCCACGAAAAACAGCAGCAGCGCCAGCTTGTATTTCTCCGCCACCAGCGCCCAGGCGACCGGGGCCACCAGCAGGATCCGGCCGACAGTAATGAGGTTGGGGATATCCCTGGCGCGCATCACTCAGGGATTCAGCTGAAACCGCCACAGGGCCGGGTCGCCGCCCGGCTGCAGTAACTTGCCGAGGGTAATCAGCTGCCGCAGGTTGCGCTCCTCCGCCCGGAGCTGCAGGTTGAATTCCACTTCCTCGCCGTTCACCCGTGCGACCTGGACCGTTTCCACCGGCGCCAGCGAGGCCAGGTATTTCGAGACGCGCGCATAGTCCGCCAGGTTCCGCACCCCTTCTACCACCAGGGGACGCACGGAAGCATCGGTATTCACCACGGCGTATTTCATTGCCAGCCAGTCGGCCGTCTCGGCAATACCCTGTTCGATGCCGTCGGCCAGCCCGCTGGCGTGACCGCTCCAGCTCCCTGGTGTGCCGTTGCCCAGCAGGGTCCACTCCGAACGCCAGTCGCTGCGGCCACGCGCCCGTTCCAGCTTGCCCAGCAGAATGACCTGGGGCCGGTAACGCTGCGACGCCGCCCGCACCGTGGAGGCAAAGCCGCCCCAGACATCGGTGAACTTCACCGCACGCTGGTCCTGCAGATCCATCAGCGGCACCGTCAGTGGCAGGCCGCGACGAGCGGCTGCCCGGCGCAAGGCATCCGCAGCCGCGTCCTGCGCGTTTTCCGCCACCAGGTAGCGCTGTCCGCGATCGTCCACCGCCAGCCATACCAGCACATCGGGTCGCTCGCGGCCCCAGTACGGCAGGCCCGCACGGCGTATTTCCCGCGCCAGCGCCACGCCGTCAAACTGGACCCACAGCCGCAGCTGCGCTTCTGCATCCGGCGCGTGCGCAGGTACCTCCAGGAAACGGAACTGTTCTACAAAGCGTCCGGGGTGTTGCAACAGGTCCTGTGCGGCGGGGCCGTTTGCGACGGCGGTGCTGCCGGTCACCCGGGTCAGCACCTCACGCAGTCCCTGCGCCAGCGCAGCGTCCCGCGAGGCCGTATCGCGCCCGTCGGCATTTACTTCCACCTGGAACAGGCTGGTGACGCGCGCAGCGTGCGCGCCGGTGAATACCAGTACCAGGCCCAGCAGCAGGCAGGCAAGCTTGGGTAGCGTCAATCGTTTCATCGCGTCAATCGGGATTTTGACGCTACCATACCATAGCTGTTCACCGGGTGGTGGTGTAGCGCCGCACGGGTGAATCCGGGTACCATTGCGTTTTGCGAGGAGCGGCCGCGTGTCAGGGCAACATTCAACACCTTCCAGACCGATCAGTTACCGGGATGCGGGCGTCGATATCGACGCCGGCAGTACCCTGATCGAGCGCATCAAGCCGGCGGTCGCCAGGACCCGGCGCCCCGGTGTGGTCAGCGGCCTGGGCGGCTTCGGCGCCCTGTTCGAGCTGCCGCTGGACCGCTACCGCAAACCACTGCTGGTATCCGGCACCGATGGCGTTGGCACCAAACTGAAACTGGCTATCGACAGCGGTCGCCACGACCGTATCGGCATCGACCTGGTGGCCATGTGTGTCAATGATGTCATCGTGCAGGGTGCAGAACCGCTGTTCTTCCTTGACTACTATGCCACCGGCAAGCTGGATGTCGACGTGGCGGCTGATGTCGTCACGGGTATCGGCAAGGGCTGCGAACTGGCCGGCGCAGCGCTGATCGGTGGGGAAACCGCCGAAATGCCCGGCATGTACCAGGCCGGCGACTATGACCTGGCAGGGTTCTGTGTGGGTATTGTCGAAAAAGACCGGCTGATCGACGGCCGGGCCGTGCAGGCCGGTGATACGCTGATCGGACTGGCTGCTTCCGGCCCGCATTCCAACGGTTACTCCCTGGTGCGCAAAATAATCGAGGTGGCGGGCGTGGACACCGGCACCCTGCTGGACGGCCAACCGCTGCTGGACTGGCTGATGGCACCCACACGCATCTACGTGAAGCCGCTACTGGCACTGTTGGAACAGGTCGAGGTACACAGTCTGTGCCATATCACCGGTGGCGGCCTGCCGGAAAACCTGCCGCGCATGCTGCCGGACAACACCGTCGCGCATATCGACACGGACAGCTGGCAATGGCCCGCCGTGTTTTCCTGGCTGCAGGAACAGGGCAACGTGGACACGTTCGAGATGTACCGCACCTTCAACTGCGGCGTCGGCATGGTGATCTGCGTAGCGCAAGCACAGGTGGATGCCTGCCTGAAACTGCTTGCGCAGCACGGCGAAAGCGCCTGGGTACTGGGCAGTGTGGCGGCAGGCAGCGGCGAGGCCAGCATAGAACTGGATGTCTGATATGCCACAGCCGCTCAAGCTGGTGGTACTGATCTCCGGCCGCGGCTCCAATCTCAGGGCCATACTCGATGCCATCCGCAACGGCGAACTACCGGCCGTGGTCGAGGCCGTGGTCAGTAACCGCGCGGATGCCGCCGGCCTCGCGTATGCACAACAGGAAAACATCGACACACTGGCGCTGGACGCAGACGACTATCCGGACCGGGACGGCTATGACCGCGCGCTGCAGGGACTGATCGACTGCTTCGAGCCCGACCTGGTGGTACTGGCCGGTTTTATGCGCATTCTGACGCCCGGGTTCGTACACCATTACCAGCACCGGCTGATCAACATTCACCCCTCCCTGCTGCCCGCGTTTCGCGGCCTCGATACCCACCGGCGCGCGCTGGAAGCCGGTGCCCGCGAACACGGTGCCAGCGTGCATTTTGTCAGTGAGGAACTCGACAGCGGACCGGTGGTCCTGCAGGTGCGGGTACCCGTGTTGGCCGATGACACCCCTGCAACCCTGGCCGAACGGGTCCTGCAACAGGAACACCGCCTTTACCCGCTGGTCATACGCTGGCTGGCGGAAGGACGTATTCGCTGGCAGGACGAACAACTGCTGTTCGACGGCCGGCCCCTGCAACAACCGATAGAGATTGACCGTGAATACCAGCAAAAACCGGCTTAAGCCGTCACCCCATCGCACGTCACCAACGATCCGCTGGCCGTGGTTTGCAGGCTGCCTGTGCTTTTTCCTTGCCGGCGTGCAAACGACCATGGCCGGCAGCAGCGACCCCTACCCGGCCTTCACGGCCACCTACGACGCCAGCGCGAACGGCATCGGCATCGGTACGGTGCAGGTAAGCCTGACCCACGAAGGCAACCACGAGTACCTCTACCGGCAGGAGTCCGAATCGACCGGCATCGCCGCCCTGTTCGGCAACAAGGACTCGACACAGGAAAGCCGCTGGCGCTACCGCAACCGGCATATCCAGGTGCTGGACTACCGCTCGCGGCGGCGGGGTGGCGACGATGACGACAACGAGCACCTCGAATTCGACTGGAAAACACACCGCGTGAAAAACACCGGTGCCGGAAAACACTGGGAGATCCCGTTTCCCGACGGTGCCATGGACCGCCTGGTCATGCAGCTGGCCATGCTGTTCGACCTGCGTGAGGGGAAAACCGAACTCCGCTACCAGGTCCCCAGGCAGGGGCGCATCAAAATCTACACCTTTGCACTGGCCGGCGAGGAAACGCTGGAACTGGATAGCGGCCGCTACCGCACCCTGAAACTGGTACGTACCAACGACGACAGGGACAAAAGCTGGGTGTGGAGCGCCCCGGAACTGAACTACTTCCCGGTCAGGTTCCTGAAACACAAGAAAAGCGGCATTAAAATAGAACTCGTGTTGCGCAAGCTGGAGTTCCTGCCCGGTAGTCACGCCCCGGGCGTGGAGCCCGCCGACTAACCGCCGCAAGCACCCGAAACATGCTCTCCACAGCCGGCGCGTTACACCTCGCCATGAGCATTCAGCGCATGCATATTCCCGTCATTGCGAGCGCAGCGCGGCAATCTCATAGCATGGAATCAGGTGCCTGGAAATTGCCGCATCACTTCGTGACTCGCGGCAGGGCGGTGCTCAGGCTTTGGGCAGCGTGACCCCGGTCTGGCCCTGGTATTTGCCGCCGCGGTCACTGTAAGAGGTTTCACATACCTCGTCCGCGCCCAGGAACAGCACCTGCGCGACCCCTTCGTTGGCGTAGATCTTCGCCGGTAACGGCGTGGTGTTGGAAAACTCCAGGGTGACGTGCCCTTCCCACTCCGGTTCCAGCGGCGTCACGTTGACGATGATGCCGCAACGCGCGTAGGTACTCTTGCCCAGGCAGATGGTCAGCACGTCGCGCGGGATACGGAAATACTCTACCGTGCGCGCCAGCGCAAAGGAATTGGGCGGGATGATGCAGACATCCGATCGGACGTTGACAAAGCTGTTGTCGTCGAAATTCTTCGGATCCACGACGGCCGAGTTGATATTGGTAAAGATCTTGAATTCATCCGCGCAACGAATGTCATAGCCGTAACTGGAAGTACCGTAGGAAATAACCCGGCCCGTGCCTTCGTGCTCGCGGATCTGCCCCGCCACGAAGGGTTCTATCATGCCTTCCTGTTCCGCCATGCGGCGGATCCAGCCATCGGACTTGATCGACATCAGCTGCCCCGTGAAAAAAAATGAAGCAGCAACGATACCGGGAAAACGGCGCTAAAAAAAGAGCCATTGCCGGCAGGTCGGATCGCACGGCGCAATCCGACAAACCCGGTCCGGGCGCGGTTAACCGCGGCTTCAGTTGTTCTGGATGACGATCTGCGGGAATTTCGCGGCGTGGTCCTTTGACTTGAGCGCCAGCTTGGCCGCCGTGCGACGCGCAATATCCCGGTAGATCTGTGCAATGCGGCCCTCGGGCTCGGCGACCACCGAAGGACGACCGCTGTCGACCTCTTCGCGGATCTTTTTATCCAGCGGCAGGGCGCCGAGAAAATCGACATCGTGATCATCCGACATGCGCTGGCCACCGCCTTCACCGAAGATATGCTCTTCGTGACCGCACTGGCTGCAGATATGAATACTCATGTTCTCGATAATGCCCAGCACCGGCACCTCGACCTTTTCGAACATCTTCAGTCCGCGGCGTGCATCCAGCAGCGCGATGTCCTGTGGCGTGGTCACGATCACGGCGCCGCTGACCGGCACCTGTTGCGCCAGGGTCAACTGTACATCGCCCGTACCCGGCGGCAGGTCGATCACCAGGTAGTCCAGGTTGTCCCAGTTGGTATCGCCCAGCAGCTGTTGCAGGGCCTGGGTGACCATCGGTCCGCGCCAGATCATCGGCGTTTCCTCGTCCACCAGGAAACCGATGGACATGGTCTGGATGTGGTAGCTCACCAGCGGCTCCAGCCGCTGCCCGTCTTTCGACTCCGGCTTGCCGGTGATACCCAGCATGCGCGGCTGACTGGGTCCGTAGATGTCCGCATCCAGCACGCCGACGTTGGCGCCCTCGGCGGACAGGGCCAGCGCCAGGTTGGTGGCGGTGGTCGACTTGCCGACCCCGCCCTTGCCGGAGGCAACGGCAATGATATTCTTGATACTGCTGATGGTTTTTACGCCCTTCTGCACCGAGTGCGCCTGAATGGCGGTGTTGACGTTGACGCGCGCCTGGGCGACCCCGTCGATCGACTCCACCAGTTCTTTCAGCTTGCCTGCCAGTTCTTCGCGGTAACCCCCGGCCGGGAAACCGAGCACCACATCGACAACGACCTGGTCGCCATCGATCATGACATTGCGCACGCACCTGGTGACAATCAGGTCCCTTTCCATGTAGGGATCAATGTATTCCTTGAGCTTTTCCTCGACCTGCTCGCGGGATAATTCTGCCATGCTCGTTTCCTCTGGTATTCAGTAAGCAACCGCCGGGATTGGAAAATCCCGGAAAAATGAGGCGCGATTGTACACAATTTGCAGGTAGGGGTCTTCATCCCGTTTTGTACGGGTTAAGCACAGGGTTACCGGGAGACCAGGGCGGGTACGGTGAACGAACCGGCGCTCGACGCCTTCAGCTTTCCATTTCCAGCGGCTGCTGGCTTTCCGCATCCGGCGCGCAGCGGGCAGCGAGGTACTCCCCCAGCTGTTCCAGCGGCAGCGGCCGGCTGAAATAATACCCCTGGTAGATACCGCAGCCACCGTTTTCCAGGAAGGTCCTTTGCTCCGCGGTCTCGACACCCTCGGCAACTGTCTGCAGGCCAAACTGGGAGGCAATCCTGAGGATGGTCTGCACCAGCAGGGCGTCCTGTGGGTCGTCTTCGATATCGAACACAAAAGACTTGTCGATCTTCAGCTCGTCGATTGGCAGGCGCTTCAGGTACACCAGTGAAGAATAGCCGGTGCCGAAATCATCCAGTGACAACCTGACGCCCACGTGCCGCAGCTGCTCGAACTTGCTGATGGTGTCGGCAAGGTTATCAATAGCAATGCCCTCGGTAAGCTCGAGCGTCAGGAAATGGGTATCGAGCCGGTAATTTTCCATGAGACTTTTTATCTTGCTGACAAAATCGTCCCGCCGGAACTGGTGCGGACTGATATTGACGGACAGCTTCAACCGGCGCTGCGCACCCTTGCAGAGCGCCAGCACATCGCTGACCGCCCGGTGCAGCACAAAATCACCGATATCGAATATCAACCCGGTATCCTCGGCAATAGCAATGAATTCTTCCGGGTTGATGAAACCGAGCTCGGGGTGCTGCCAGCGCAGCAGGGCCTCCACGGCGACGACCTGTCCGCCACGATCGACCTGCGGCTGGTAATAGACCTCCAGTTGCTGTTCGGCGACAGCGTTGCGCAGGTCTTTCTCCAGCATCAGCCGGTTCAGCACCTTCTCGTGCATTCTGGACAGGTAAAAAGCAACCTGGTTGCGCCCGCTCTCCTTGGCAGTGAACATGGCCGTGTCGGCATACTTGATAATGTCGTCCGCGCTCTCATCGAGAAACGGGAACACCGAAATACCGATGCTGCAGGTGATATGCAGCGCGTTACCCTGGATCGGGAACGACTTTTCAAATGACGACTGAATGCGCCGGGCGACTTTCCTTGCCGCCAGGCTCGCGCTCTGCTTGTCGGTGCCAAGATGCTTGAGCAGGATGACGAATTCATCGCCGCCGAAGCGTGCAGCGGTATCCTCGTCCCAGATGGCCGAGCTGATACGTCCGGCCACCTCGACCAGCAACTGGTCACCCACCGAATGACCGAGTGAATCATTGATGGTCTTGAAACGATCCAGGTCCAGGAACAGCAGGCCGTCGAAATGACCGTGCCGCCGACTGATGATGAGCGACTGCTCCAGCCGGTCGAGCAACAGCTTGCGGTTCGGCAGACCGGTCAGCGAATCATAGTAGGCCTGGTAGCGGATTTCCGATTCGGCATTGCGGCGTTCGGTAATATCGCGCCAGACGACGTGCAACAGCCGGCCTTCGCCGTAGGGAATGGCCGTCAACAGCACCTCGACCGGGAACACCTCACCGTCCCTGCGCATGTGATCCCATTCGAAACGGTGACTGCCTTTTTCAAAGGCCAGCGCGATCATCTGGTCCGCCTTGACCGCCGAGGGCTGCCCGTCGGGCTGGAATTCCGGCGACAGTACAGAGGGATGGGTATTCAGGAGTTCATCCCTGTGCCGGTATCCCAGCATATCCAGCGTGGCCTGGTTACAGTCGACAAAGCGGTTGCCCTCGATAATCAGCAGGGCGTCCGCGGTCTGGTAGAACAGGGTCCGGTAGCGCTTTTCGCTATCTTTCAGGCTCTTGTTGCGCTGCACCACCAGTGCTTCCAGTTGTTCCTGGTTCGCAACCAGTTCCTCCTGGAATCGCTTTCTTTCCGCGATCTCCTTCAACAACTCGCGGCGACTGAGCGCCAGCCATTCCTGCAGGCGGCCACTGTAAAAATAATAGAACAGGAACAGCAGGGTGCTCAGCACCAGCGCCGTCAGACCAATACCCGCCATCAGGCGATGCCGGTTATGGACATAGCTCGATATATCCAGCAGATAGGTCAACCAGCCGACGTCCTCACCTGAATAATCCTGGACGGGTACATTGGAGGCGAGGTACTGCCGGTCATCCTGGGTAAGCACCGAGTATTCAGCCGCATTACGGTTGCCGATGAAGTTATCCAGGCTGGCCGGGATGCGATTCATGGTCCGGTTGATCACCAGCGCCGATGCGTAGCGGGGCTCCGCCTCGAGCAACATTTCGAAGTTGTCAGTGCTGGAAAAACCCTGCCGGGAAACGAAGTCACGGCTGACCGAAAGCACCAGTCCGTACCCCCCGGCCGTGGCAAGATGATCCAGGATATGATCGATTTCCTCACCCAGTTCGATGTAGCCAGCCAGCTTGCCGTCGATGCTCCACGGCATGACCACCCGCAGCACAAACTGCCCCAGTGCGCCAAACTCAATACCGGCCTGGACCTCACCACTGCGCATGGCTTCCCGCAGGGTAGCCCGTTCGATCCGGTCGCCATGGCGCTCCCTGAGATGCACGCGCAGAAAGTTGACACCGTCAGGCTGGTGGTAATAGAAGTGTGTGATGTGGTGGTCCCGCCGCAGATTGACGAGCAGCGGCTCGCTCTCGGCATACAGGGCCTCCCGGTCACGCTGCAGCCAGCGCTGCTGCAAGGCCGGGCTGTCGACGATAAACCGCAGCATGCCCTGGAGCAGCTCGGTTTCATGTTCAAGTGCCTGCCTGAACGCGGCACGCAGCTGGGACTCGGTCTGGCTGGCAAATACCCGCTGCTGTTCCTGCTGAAAGAGGTACAGGCTCCACAGCACACCGCATACAATCACCAGCAGCGAACCGAAGTACGGCGCCAGCAGTTTAAAGCGGATGTTCGGGCTGCTTTTCTGTTTCATTATCTGCAGGTTGTCGGCCGTTCCCCGGAATCCATTATCGCCGCCTGATGAAAATCCCCGCCGGCGCGCCCCGACCTGAACCCGGCGTCGAACTTCTGGCATAATGGCCCGCTATCTCATTGGTTCAATCGGAAATTTTGATGTCGCAACAGCAACGCACCATGCTGGTCACCAGCGCCCTGCCCTACGCCAACGGCTCGATCCACCTGGGTCACCTGGTGGAATACATCCAGACCGACATCTGGGTGCGGTTCCAGAAAATGCGGGGCCACGACTGCACCTATGTCTGCGCCGACGACGCCCACGGCACCCCCATCATGCTGCGTGCCCGCCAGGAAGGCATCGAGCCGGAAGCCCTGGTCGGGAAAATGAACGCCGAACACCGGGCCGATTTTGCCGGTTTCGGCATCGGTTTCGACAACTACTACAGCACCCATTCCGAGGAAAACCGGGCCTTTGCCGAGGACATCTACCTCAAGCTGCGCGACGGCGGACATATCGACCGGCGTACCATCCGCCAGTTCTATGACCCCGAAAAGGAAATGTTCCTGCCGGACCGTTTCATCAAGGGTACCTGCCCCAAATGCGGCGCCGAAGACCAGTACGGCGACAACTGCGAAGTCTGCGGCGCGACCTACGACGCAGCCGAACTGAAAAATCCCCGCTCGGTGCTGAGCGGTACGGCACCGGTGGAAAAGGAGTCGGAACACTATTTCTTCAAACTGTCCGACTTCACCGACATGCTGCACGGCTACCTGCAGCAAGCCACCCAGCCCGAAGTCGCCAACAAGATGAACGAGTGGCTGGAGGCGGGTCTGCAGGACTGGGATATCTCACGCGACGCACCCTATTTCGGTTTCCGGATTCCGGACACCACCGACAAGTTCTTCTACGTCTGGCTGGACGCACCCATGGGCTACATGGCCAGCTTCAAGGACTACTGCA
This sequence comes from Thiohalobacter sp., assembly GCA_026984515.1. Taxonomy (GTDB): domain Bacteria; phylum Pseudomonadota; class Gammaproteobacteria; order DSM-19610; family DSM-19610; genus Thiogranum. The sequence goes on from JALSRZ010000131.1 coordinate 19,055, forward strand.
ACCGGAAGCACCTGAATTTCGGTGACTGGTGGGAGCAGGGTTCCAGCGCCGAGCTGTACCACTTCATCGGCAAGGACATCCTGCGTTTCCATACGCTGTTCTGGCCGGCGGTGCTGGAAGGCGCGGGCTACCGCAAACCAACCCGGGTGTTCGCGCACGGCTTTCTCACCGTCAACGGGCAGAAAATGTCGAAATCGCGCGGCACCTTTATCAACGCGCGCACCTGGCTGGACCACCTGGACCCGGAATACCTGCGTTACTACTATGCCGCCAAACTGTCCGGAGGCATCGACGATATCGATCTCAACCTGGACGATTTCGTGGCCCGCATCAACAGCGACCTGGTCGGCAAATACGTCAACATCGCCAGCCGCACCGCGAACTTCATCGTCAAGCACTTCAACGGCGAGCTGTTATCGCCCAGGGAATACGGCGACCATGAAACCGAGGGTGGCGCCAGGATCATTGCCGAGGCTTTTGAACAACGCGAGTATAACCGCGCGGTGCGTGAAATCATGCGTATGGCCGACAGCACCAACCAGTTTTTTGACGAAAACGAGCCCTGGAAACTGGCCAAAGACCCGGCACAGAAAGACAAACTGCACAAGGTCTGCTCGCGTATCCTGCACGCCTTCTACGTGCTGTCCATTTTCCTGACACCGATCCTGCCGGCCATGAACCGCCGTGTGGCGCGCGAACTGTTCGGCATGCCGCGCGATTTCCTATGGAGCGACCTGGACCGCTTCCCGGAACGCATCAACCGCTTCAAACACCTGGCCAAACGCGTAGCAAGCGATGCCGTGAACGCTATGCTGGAAGCCTCCAGAGAGAGTTTAGCCGTGACCGAATCCAGACCCGCCAGCGGCCCGCTGGCCGATGAACCCGTGGCTGACACGATTACATTCGAAGATTTCTCCAAAGTGGATTTGCGGGTAGTGAAGATCGTGAAAGCCGAGGCCGTGGAAAAGGCCGACAAGCTGCTGCGACTGACGCTGGACCTGGGTGGCGAAACCCGCACTGTGTTCGCGGGTATCAAAAGCGCCTATGCACCCGGGCAGCTTGAGGGTAAGCTGACGGTCATGGTCGCCAACCTGGCACCGCGCAAAATGCGTTTCGGCGTGTCCGAAGGCATGGTGCTGGCAGCCGGACCCGGCGGCAAGGAACTGTTTATCCTGGAACCGCACCAGGGCGCACTACCCGGTATGAAAGTGAAGTAGACAATATGGGCGAGATCGCACTCATTCTGATCAGCACCGTGCTGGTGAACAACTTTGTGCTGGTCAAGTTTCTCGGCCTGTGCCCCTTCCTGGGCGTCTCGCGCAAGCTGGAAACCGCGATCGGCATGTCGCTGGCCACCACTTTTGTACTGACCCTGTCGTCGGTCTGCAGCTACCTCGCCAATGAATACCTGCTGGCCCCGCTGGGGCTGGAATACCTGCGCACCATCACCTTCATCCTGGTCATCGCCGTGGTCGTACAGTTCACGGAGATGGTCGTGCACAAGACCAGCCCGCTGCTCTACCAGGTGCTGGGTATCTTTCTGCCCCTGATCACCACCAACTGCGCAGTGCTGGGCGTGGCCCTGCTGAACACCCAGGAGCACCACGGTTTTCTTCACTCCGCCGTGTATGGCTTTGGCGCGGCAGTCGGCTTCTCGATGGTGATGGTGCTGTTTGCAGCCATGCGCGAACGTATTACTGCCGCCGACGTGCCGGAAGCCTTCCGCGGTTCCGCCATTGCGCTGATTACCGCCGGTCTGATGTCCCTGGCCTTCATGGGCTTCTCCGGACTCATCAAGGGTTAGGCAGGGCCTGTTAACACATGTTGACCGCCATGCTGGCCATCGGTACCCTCGCGGCCCTGTTCGGCCTGCTGCTGGGCTATTCCGCCATTCGCTTCAGGGTCGAAGGCGATCCGATCGTCGACCAGATCGACCACCTGTTGCCGCAGACCCAGTGCGGCCAATGCGGCTACGCTGGCTGCCGCCCCTACGCGGAAGCCATCGCCAACGGCGAAGCGGACATCAACCAGTGCCCGCCCGGCGGTGAGGCCGGAATCCAGGCGCTGGCCGAGCTGCTCGGCGTGGACCCCAAGCCCCTGAACGCCGAACACGGCGAACACACTGAAAAACGCGTCGCGGTCATCGATGAAAAGACCTGCATCGGCTGTACCCTGTGTATCCAGGCCTGCCCGGTGGATGCCATTCTCGGCGCGGCCAAGCAGATGCACACCGTGATCGAAAGCGAATGCACCGGTTGTGACCTGTGCGTACCGCCGTGCCCGGTCGACTGCATCGAAATGGTGCCGGTAAAGCAGACCATCAGCCGCTGGAAGTGGCCCTACCCGGAAGATACCGGCGGGGCAATCGCTGAACCGGTCGGGGAACCCGGCAATCAACTGATTTGAATCAATAACCTGTCCGCAGGCGGCGTATTTTTCCGCACCAGACCCTGTACAATGCAGTGCCTGATGGTCACTCTATTGTCCCAGCCCAGGCGCATCCCCGGCGGTCTGCGTCTCGATGCCAACAAGGCACAGTCACTGCAGCAGCCGCTGCGTGCCGCCGGGGTGCCGGAACGCCTGTATATCCCCCTCAGCCAGCACATCGGCGATGCCGCGGAGCCACTGGTCGAGGTCGGTGACCAGGTTCTCAAGGGGCAGTTGATCGCCCGTTCACCCGGCTATATCAGCGCACCGGTGCATGCCTCCAGTTCGGGCGAGGTGGTCGCCATCGGCGATTACCCAGTACCGCACCCGTCCGGTATGCAGGCTGCCTGCATCGTGATCGCCACGGATGGCCGGGACCAGGCCGCTGCCGACGATCTGCGCATGGAAAACGTCCTGCAGGCAGACCCTGCCGACATCCGCCAGCGGGTCCGCGACGCCGGTATCGTCGGCCTGGGCGGGGCCGGCTTCCCCACTTCGGTAAAACTCAACCCCGGGCCGGACCGGGAGGTCGATCTGCTGGTCATCAACGCCGCGGAATGCGAACCCTATATCAGTTGCGACGAAGCGCTGATGTGCAGCCGCCCGTGGGAAATACTCGAAGGCATACGCATCATGCGTCACGCCCTCCAGGCCCGGCAGGTAGTGATCGGCATCGAGGACAATATGCCGAACGCCATACAGTGCCTGCAACACTGCCTGGACGAGTCGGAAGAAACCGGCATCCGGATGATACCGGTTCCGACCATCTATCCCGCCGGCGGCGAAAAACAACTCATCTACGCCCTGACCGGCGAAGAAGTGCCCAGCCAGGGCCTGCCGATCGACCTGGGCATCGTGTGCCACAACGTAGGCACGGCCGCTGCGATTGCGCGCGCCCTGTTGCAGGGTGAACCACTGATATCGCGCGTGGTGACCGTAACCGGCGAAGGCGTCCGGCAGCCGGCTAACCTGGAAGTCCGGATCGGCACACCGGTCGCCGCCCTGATCGAGGCCTGCGGCGGTTACACGGATGCCGTCGCACGGCTGCTGATGGGCGGCCCCATGATGGGCTTTTCCCTGCGCAGCGACACCATACCCGCGATCAAGACCACCAACTGCATCCTGGCCGCGAGTTACCGGGAAGCCCCGCAGGCGCCGCCCGCCAGCCCCTGTATCCGCTGCAGTGACTGTGTGGATGTGTGCCCGGCCGGTCTGCTCCCGCAGCAACTGTACTGGTACGCGCATGCCCGCGATTTCGACCGCATCCAGGACTATCACCTGTTCGACTGCATCGAATGCGGCTGCTGTGCGCAGGTATGCCCCAGCCATATCCCGCTGGTGCAGTACTACCGCTTTGCCAAGACCGAGATCTGGTCGCTGGAAAGCGAACGGCAATTTTCCGAACTGGCCCGCCAGCGCCACGAGGCTCGCCTGCAGCGCCTGGAACGGGAAAAGAAGGCACTGGAAGAACGCCGCGCCAAAGCACGCAAGTCACTCAAACCCAAAGCGGGTGACGCCGACGCCAAGCAGGCGGAAATCGCCGCTGCGCTGCAACGCGTAAAGGCAAAAAAGGCCGAGCAGTCCGTGCAAGCGCGCAACACCAGCGAACTCACCGAGCAACAGCAGGCGGACATCGCTGCGGCCGAACGACGCCGCAGCCCCGGCAGCGGCCAGCCCTGATGGAATTTCCTACCCGCAGTTCACCCTACCTGCCCCTGCGCAGCGACCTGTCCAGGCTCATGCAACGCGTCATGCTGGCGCTGGTGCCGGGCGCCCTCGCCCTGCTGTGGTTCTTTGGCTGGGGCGTTCTGTTCAACCTCCTCATCGCCGCGGGCACCGCCCTGCTGGCGGAAGCGGCGATGCTGCAGCTGCGCGGCCGACCGGTGCGCGCGACCCTGCACGACGGCAGTGCACTGCTGACCGGTCTGCTGCTGGGGCTGTCGCTGCCGCCGCTGGCGCCCTGGTGGATTGCGGTGGTCGGCACCCTGTTTGCCATCGTGGTGGCAAAACAGCTGTATGGCGGGATCGGCTACAACCCGTTCAACCCGGCCATGGTGGGCTTTGTGGTACTGATCATCTCCTTCCCGCTGCAAATGACCCTGTGGCCGCCACCACAGGGTATCGATGCACAGATACTCGGCCTGACCGATACCCTGCGACTGGTGTTCGCCGGCGCGCTGCCCGCAGACGCCAGCCTGGACAGCGTCACCATGGCGACGCCGCTGGATATCACCAAGACCCGTCTCGGCCTGAACTACACCTGGGGCGAGATACTCGCTGACCCGCGTTTCGGCGCTTTTGCCGGGCATGGCTGGGAATGGGTCAATGTCGGCTTCCTGTTCGGCGGCATCTGGTTGTGGCAGCGCCGCGCCATACACTGGCAGATCCCCGCAAGCATGCTGGGCAGCCTGTTTCTGGTCTCGCTGTTTTTCTACATCGCCGACGCCGACAGTTTTGGTTCACCGCTGTTCCACCTGTTCAGCGGCGCCACCATGCTTGGCGCTTTCTTCATTGCCACCGACCCGGTGTCGGCGGCCACCACCCGACGCGGGCGCCTCTACTACGGGGCCGGTATCGGCGTACTGACCTACATCATCCGTACCTGGGGCGGGTACCCGGAAGGCATTGCCTTCGCGGTCCTGCTGATGAACATGGCGGCGCCCACCATCGACTACCTGACACCTCCGCGCGTGTTCGGCCGCAGGGATCCGGAGGAAGAAAGCTAGTGTACTGTAACGCCCAGTGGACCGTACCCTGATGTCCTACCGGCCGGTATTCATCTCCGCGGTATTCCTGCTGCTGTTTGCCGTCATCGGCAGCGGCCTGGTCGCATTCACATTTGACAGCACCGCGGATCGGATTGCCGAAAACCAGCGCCGCGCGCTGCTGAAAAGTCTGAACGAACTGGTGCCGGTGGATCGTTACGACAATGATATCTTTTCCGATATCCTGCGGGTGCGCGACCCGGAACTGCTGGGCAGCGAAGAACCCGTGCCCGTGTACCGCGCACGCAAGGGCGGCTGGCCGGTCGCCGCGGTACTGGCGGTGATCGCACCGGACGGTTATAACGGTTCCATCCGCCTGCTGGTCGCCATCAACCTGGACGGCACCCTGGCCGGGGTGCGCGTCGTCCAGCACCGCGAGACACCGGGCCTGGGCGACGGCATCGAGGCCGACCGCTCGGACTGGATCCTCGGCTTTGCCGGCAAGTCACTGACCAACCCCGATAAAAAAGGCTGGCGGGTGAAACGCGACGGCGGTGTCTTTGACCAGTTCACCGGCGCCACCATAACCCCCCGGGCTGTCGTGAAAGCCGTGCACAAAGCTTTGTTATACTTCCAGCTGCACAGGCAAAAACTGTTTGAGAAAGCACCGGAAGCAACCGATACATGAATACCCTGCCCGACATCGTACGCGACGGACTCTGGACCAATAACGTGGGCCTGGTGCAGGTGCTGGGCATCTGCCCCTTGCTGGCGGTCACCGGCACCTTTATCAATGGGCTGGGTCTGGGTCTCGCCACCCTGACCACGCTGGTGGCTTCCAACGTCACCATATCCCTGATTCGCAAGCTGGTGCGACCGGAAGTCCGTATCCCGGTATTCGTGCTGGTTATTGCCTCTATCGTAACCATCATCGAACTGTCCATGAGCGCCTGGTTCTACGACCTGTACAAGGTACTGGGCATTTTCATCCCGCTGATCGTCACCAACTGTTCCATCATCGGTCGCGCCGAGGCCTTTGCCTCCAAGAACACCGTGGGCCGCTCGTTCCTGGACGGCTTCAGCATGGGCTTCGGATTCCTGCTGGTGCTGGTTACGCTCGGCACCCTGCGGGAAGTCATCGGGCACGGTACCCTGTTCTCCCAGGCCCACCTGATGTTCGGCGAAGCGGCCCGTTCCATGACCATCCACCTTGTCGACAGCTACCACGGCTTTCTGCTTGCCGTACTGCCGCCCGGTGCCTTTATCGGGCTGGGCCTGCTGATCGCCCTGAAAAACGTGATCGACAAACGCAGGGAGCGCCGGGAGACCCTGGTTACCGCACCCGGCAGCACGGCGACACAGACCGCACACTGAAACTTCGGCCGGCAGGGATGAACCGCGACAAACGGACCGAGATATTCACCCGGCTGCGCAAGGAAAACCCCCATCCCGTCACGGAGCTGCACTACGGCAACCCCTACCAGCTGCTGGTTGCGGTCACACTGTCGGCCCAGGCCACCGATGTCGGCGTCAACAAGGCAACCCGGGCGCTGTTCAAAAAAGTAAAAACACCCCGAGCCATGCTCAAACTGGGTGAAGCAGGCCTGAAGGAATACATCCGCACCATCGGCCTGTACAACAACAAGGCCAAAAACATCATTGCTGCCAGCCGGATGCTGGTCGAGCTGCACGGCGGCAAGGTACCGGAGCAGCGCGCCGCGCTCGAAGCCCTGCCGGGGGTCGGTCGCAAGACCGCCAATGTCGTATTGAATACGGCCTTCGGCCAGCCGACCATCGCGGTAGACACCCATATCTTCCGGGTTTCCAACCGCACCGGGATCGCCCCGGGCAAGAACGTCATCGAGGTGGAAAAGAAACTGCTGAAATTTGTGCCGGAGGCTTTCAGGCAGCATGCCCATCACTGGCTGATCCTGCTCGGACGCTACACCTGTGTCGCCCGCTCGCCACGCTGCGGTAGCTGCCTCATCGAGGATCTGTGCGAATATCGTCACAAGACAGAAAACTGACGCCAATTGGCGACAGTCTAAACTTGCATCCGGATGCGGGAAATAGGTAACCTTCGCGGCTGACTACAGGGAATCGCAATGCTGTTTGGACAGGACCGGAACCAGTTGCGCGCTGTATATGTCGAAACATGGAAAGAATACCGACAGGGCAAGCCACTGAACCCGCTGCAGATCCAGATCGTCGCCGTCATCAGGCAGCACCCCGAATACCAGGGCCTGCTGGAAAACGGCGAACGGGTCCTGGGCAGGGAATACCTGCCGGAAAGCGGGGAAACCAACCCGTTCCTGCACATGGGCATGCATCTGGCCCTGCAGGATCAGGTCAGCACTGACCGGCCGCCCGGCATCCGCGCACTGTACGAACGGCTACAGGCCACAGCAGGCGACCATCACGCACTGCAACACAAGCTTATGGAATGCCTGGCAGAACTGATCTGGCAGGCGCAGAGAGACGGTGAATTACCCGATGAACAACGCTATCTCGACTGTATCGGAAGCCTCACCGAAAATGACCGGACTGCACACTAAACTATATGGCACATATCCGGATTTCCCCGTTTCCAGGCCACCCGGGCCGCGGAAACTTTTCTCAACCCGGCAGGTCGTAGAAGCTGTCATTCATGATGACTGGTAATGCATCGTGCCGGTTAACCCGTGGTACCTGGTACCACAATTTGATACCTGAAGCCTTTAGGAGGCCCATCCAATGTCCAAGAAAACTGTTATGAAACCCGTTGCCGTTGCCCTCGGCGCTGCTTTTGTCACCTCCCTGGCCGGCACTTCCATTGCCAATGCTGCGGAAAACCCCTTCGGCATGACTGAACTGCCCAGCGGCTACATGGTGGCTGAAGAAGGCAAGTGTGGCGGCAAAATGCAGAAATCGGCCGATGAAGCCAAGTGTGGCGCCAAGATGAAAGGGAAGATGGAGAAAGAAGGCAAGTGTGGTGAAGCCAAGTGCGGCGCTGCAATGAAGAAGAACATGAAAGAAGGCAAGTGCGGCGAAGGTAAATGCGGTGCCAACATGATGAAAGGCGATCATGCCGGCGGCGACAAGATGAAGGAAGGCAAGTGCGGCGGCAAGAAGTAAGTCACTCAAAACCATGAAGGAGTCACGTTACCCCGTTCATGGTGCCGGACTCGGGCTGCGGCGGACCCTGATGGGTCCGCTCGCAGACCAGCCGCCGGCACAGGTCGGCTTCTACGAAGTTGCGCCGGAAAACTGGATAGGGATTGGTGGCTCCTACGGCAAGCAGTTCCGCGCTTTTACCGAGCGCTACCCGTTCGTCTGTCATGGACTGTCCCTGTCCATCGGCAGTCCCTCCCCGCTGGACGAAACCTTTCTGCAACGACTCAAACGCTTCCTGGACCAGCACGACATCCGCGGCTATTCGGAACACCTGAGCTATTGCAGTGATGACGGTCACCTCTACGACCTGATGCCGATCCCTTTTACCGAAGAAGCCGTACACTACGTGGCGGAACGCATCCGCCGTACCCAGGACATCCTGGAACGCCGTATTGCCATGGAGAACGTCTCCTACTACGCGGCACCCGGCAAGGAGATGGAAGAGATCGACTTCATCAATGCGGTACTGCAGGAAGCCGACTGCGAACTGCTGCTCGACGTCAACAACATCTACGTCAACAGCGTCAACCACCAGTACGATGCTGAAGAATTTCTGACCGCATTACCCGCCGAACGGGTGATGTACTTTCATATCGCCGGACACTTCAACGAGGCCGAAGACCTGATCGTCGACACCCACGGGGCTGACGTCATCGACCCTGTCTGGGACCTGCTGGACAAGGCCTACGCACACTTTGGCGTAGCGCCCACCCTGCTGGAACGGGATTTCAATATTCCGCCGCTGCCGGAACTGCTCGGAGAAGTCGACCGGATCGTGGCGCTGCAGGCACAGTGGACGCCTGCCAGGGCACCCGGCCATGCCAGCCACCGCTAAACCGGCGTTCATGCAGCGGCAGTACGAATTTGCCGCGCACATCCGCGACCCCGAGCACCACCGGGTACCGCCGGACCTCGAAGACCGTCGTATGAAAATCTACCGGGAGCTGTTCTACAATAACGTGGAAGGCTTCCTGGCCAACAGTTTCCCGGTACTGCACGAACTGATGGACGACCGGGACTGGCACGCGCTGGCACGTGATTTCTATGCCCGTCACCACAGCCATTCGCCGCTGTTCCTGGAGATACCGCGCGAATTCCTCACCTACCTGGAGCAGGAACGGGGAGAACGCCCCGGGGATTTCCCGTTCCTGCTCGAGCTTGCGCATTACGAGTGGGTGGAACTGGCCCTCTCCATTGCCGAACACGAAGACCCGCGGACGACAAGCGTCAACCCGCAGGGGGACCTGCTCGCCGGCGTCCCGGTGCTGTCCACGCTGGCCTGGCCACTGTCCTACCGCTACCCGGTTCACCAGATCAGCCCGGAATTTATTCCGGCCGCAGCGGGTGAACAAAACACCTGGCTGCTGGTCTACAGGGACAGCGACGATGAAGTGGGGTTCATCGAGTTGAACCAGGTGAGTGCGCGCCTGTTTGCCCTGCTGCAGGAAGACGCCGGGCGCAGCGGGCTGGAAGCATTGACCATGATCGCCGGTGAACTGCAGCACCCGGATCCGGATGCCGTGGTGGAAGGCGGAAAGCAGATCCTGGAAGAATGGCGCCGGCGCGATATCGTAGTCGGCACGCTCGAGCAGTAAAACCGGGACGGGTTCGTTTGCCGTCGATCCGGCGAATGCCGGCATGAAGGACTGGCCAGGGTTTTCCCTGAGAATAATCATCAACCAATAACAACCGGGAAGGAGGCACCCGAATGTATCCCCTGATACAACTGCAAAGACTACTGGATATGACACGCGGCCTGGATTTCCTCGCCCCGCTGGCCCTGCGCCTGTACCTGGTTCCCATCTTCTGGATGGCCGGCAACAAGAAACTGGCAGACATGGACAGTATTATTCAATGGTTCGGCAACCCGGACTGGGGACTGGGCCTGCCGTTCCCGGAAGTCATGGCCTGGGCTGCGACACTAACCGAAGTGGGTGGCGCTATCCTGCTGCTGGTTGGATTTGCGGTACGCTGGATTTCCATTCCGCTCATGGTCACCATGGTGGTCGCCGCGGTAACCGTGCACCTGCCGAACGGCTGGCTGGCCATTGCGGAAGCCACCGGGCCTTTTGCCACCCCGCGCACCGAAGGCGCCATCGAACGACTGGAAGTCGCCAAACAGCTGCTGCAGGAACACGGCAACTACGACTGGCTGACGGAAAACGGCAGCATCGTGATTCTGAATAACGGTGTCGAGTTCGCCGCCACCTATTTCATCATGTTGCTGGTATTGTTCTTTATCGGGGGCGGACGCTATTTCAGCATGGACTACTGGATCCGTCGCGCGTTCATGCGTGACGGTTACTGACCCAACCCGCAGGAGTAACCCTGACCGTGATTGACTATCTACCAGTCCGGTGAATTCAGCAGCGGCTGGTCTTTCCCGGTCGGCGGTGGAACCGGCAGTTCTCCAGGTACCGATTCCGCATCCAGCAGATGCCCCCAGTCTGTGCGTTTCTTCATCTGCTCCTGGCGTTCCGGAGATACAAAGGCCTTGCCCGCACGTATTTCCCAGCCGCCACCCAGCGCCTTGTAGGTGGCAATCAGCCCGCCAAGCACTTCACCACGCACGGAAGTATAGCGGTCCTGGACCCGCAACAGGGTCTGCTGGGTATCGAGTACCCGCTGGTAGTCCACCGCACCTTCCCGGTACTGGACCAGTGCCAGGTCCACCGACCGTTGCGCGGCTTTCACGCTATCCTTCAGGTAACTGCTCTGTTCGCGTGCACCCGTATAGGCGCTTAGGCCATCCTCGACTTCCTGTGCCGCGCGCAAAACGGTGTCCTGGTAGTTCACCAGCAGCGCCTCCAGCCGCGCATCCTGGACCCTTACCCGGTTTTTCAGGCGCCCGTAATTGAGGATCTGCCAGGAAGCGGAAGGCCCGTAGTTGTAGCCGACGCTGTCGGATTTGAACAGGTCACTGTTGCCGTTTGAGCCGGTATCGCCATTCAGCAGGCCAATGGAACCCACCAGCGCAAAGCGGGGATAGAGGTCGGATTTCGCGACACCGATCAGCGCGCTCTGGGTGGCCGCCTGCAATTCCGCGCTGCGAATATCCGGGCGCCGGCGCAACAGGTCGGCGGGAACGCCCACTTCGATCTGCGCCGGCGGCTCGGGTATCTTCCCGGAACCCTGCAGCACATCGTGCAGGTCATTTGGCGGCATCCCTAACAGGATACTCAGTGCATTCCGGGTCTGCCGGATCTGGCTCTCCAGCAATGGCACGGTCGATTCCGTCGATTTCAGCAGGCTCAGCGCCTGGGACGGGTCCAGTTCACTGACTGCACCGTTCTGGAAACGCACGTCAGCAATCCGGTAACTGCGCCGTTGCGTGACGCTGTTGTCGCGCGCGATGGCCAGGCGCTCTTCCAGGGTGCGCAGGGAGACATAGACGCGCGCCACTTCCGCCGTCAGCGAAACCAGGGCATTGTCGTAATCCGCGATCGAAGCCCCCAGGCTGGCACCCGCGGACTCGACACCACGCCGGAAACGCCCCCAGAAATCCAGTTCCCAGGCTGCGTCCAGCCCGATATTTGACTGGGTGAAGGTATCGTCGGTAAAGGCACTGTTGAAATTGGGTGAGTTTTTGCTCAGGCCTACCCGAGTCAGCGCGCCATTGACCTGCTGCTGTTGCGGGTATTGCTGACCAATGGCGATACCCAGTTGCGCCCTGGCCTCGAAGATGCGCAGGCCGGCCACCTGCAGCGGCAGGTTCTGCCGGTAGGCCATTTCAACCAGTTCATCGAGCACCGGATCGTTGAATACCGACCACCAGCTCTGCGGTTCCGGAGCCGCCCTGGAAAGCTCTGCGCTCTGCTCCGCCCAGGTATCTGCCACGGTCGCTTTGGGCGTTTCGAAATCAGGGCCCAGGGTAGTACAGGCTGAAAATGCAAGACAGGCCGCGCCCAGCAGGCTTCGCGCTACAAAATCTGATGGTGTCACGTGATTTCCCTCTACCTTCTGCCGGTCCCGATGCACCCGGGTATCCACACGAATATACACCATCAACCGGCGCAATCTAACCCCGCGGCAAAGGCTTCCGCTACAGAAAAGGCTCAGCCCCCGGGGAACCTTTGATCAATCCGGAATTCCCGTCGTTGCGAGCACTCCACCACCGCCTCGCTACGGAAGTCGGTGAGAAATCCGGGCTAGAAAAAACGGGACACCCGCAGGGTCACGTAGCTGTCGTCGCGAAAAGCCGACACCACACCGCTGTTACCGGCATTGAGGAACCAGCGGCTTTCCAGTTCCAGTTTCCAGTGATCACTCAGCCGACGCTCGGCCTCCACTGTCAGCTGCGTGGCCCGGGTGTTCCGGTCGACCACGAAACCTGCCAGCAATTCCGAATCCTGGACATCGTTCAGCGTCAGGCGCGCCCCCGTGAAGATATCGTCGTCGAGCACCACCGGTGGCGCATCCGCCGGATTACTGCTGCGCCCGTCCCAGGAGTATTCCAGTAACAGGCCCAGGTCAGCGGCTGAACTGGCCAGCTGGTACAGGGTGTATTCAAACCCGCCTACCGTGGCGAAAAAGTGGTCACCGTGTTGTGCCCGCCATAGTCCTTCGAACTTCCACAACCAGCCCTCGTGGGTCAACTGGATATCCGTCCCGACCTGTTTGATCAGGTCATAGATAGGCACCAGCCGCGTTGCATTGCGGTTGAGCAGAAAGCGGGGTTCGCGGCCGGTGCCGTTGAAATAGGAAAGGCCGAAGTCCCATTCACCGATGTAATGGGAATAGCGCAGCGCGATATCCACGCGGTGCTGTTTGTCGCTGGACTGGTATTCCGGGTCGCCGTCGGTTACCAGGGGGAAACGCAGCCGCCCGTCCTTGCCGGGGAAGGTTCGTTCCCGGAACCAGGGCATGACGAACAGGCTGAGTGCACCCCAGTCCTGCTGGGTGGTCAGCTTGATCATGGGCTGCCCCAGCTTGTCTTCACCGTCGAGATCCTCGATCAGGTCCGTCTGGTTGATAATATCGACCAGGTGGCGTGACTCGGCTACCCCCCAGAACACCCGGTTGACCCCCGCCAGCAACTCCCAGTTGTCAGCGACGTGCAGCCAGTAGGCCTCGCGCACATCGAAGTGGGTGCGCCGGCTGTCCCGGCCGTCCAGCCTGGCAAAGGGGATGAAGCTGAACTGGTCGTCGCTGCCTTCCGGGAACAGGGTGAGCTCGGGTTGCACCATCAGGGAGGGCTGCCCCCCGTCGAACTGGTCGTCGAATTGCGCATCATCGACAAACCCCCTCAGCTCCGCACCGACGAACCCGGCCAAACGGGTCTCGTAGGCTGCTGCGCTCAGCGGGAGGAAGGCCAGCATACACAGGAATCCGCGCATGCCGGTCGCGACGAAGAGGTTACCTTGCCTACAGCCCGGCATCGATATTTCGCCACACGATCCAGCCGGCCAGCAGCGCCACCAGGGCCGCACCCAGATACATCCACTGCGCCCCCACGCCTTCCCACAGGTAACCTGCCACCAGGCTGCCGGAGGCGCCACCCGCACCAAAGCTCAGACTGCTGTACAGCGCCTGCCCGCGCCCCTGGTGCCGGCCGGTAAAAAGCCGGTGCGTCAGGTAGATCGCCACCGCGTGAAACACGCCAAAACTGGCCGCGTGCAGTGCCTGCGCGAGCGCCAGCAGCCACAATTGTTCAACGAACAGGGCCACCATCACCCAGCGCAGCGCGGTCAGGCCGGTCGCCACCAGCAGCAGGCGGCGCGCACCGAAACGCGGCAGCCAGGCGTGCATCTTCAGGAATACAGCGATCTCGGCGACGACCCCCCAGGCCCATAACTGTCCGATCACCGTCTCGCTGTAACCGTGACCGGACAGGTACAGGCTGTAGAAGGTGTAATAGGGCCCGTGGCTGGCCTGGACCAGGAAGCTCACCAACAAAAACGCAATCACCACCGGGCTGGCCAGCACCCTGCGCAGCGGCGTGTCGTCAACGGCCGGGTGCGGATTGACGTGTTCCGGCACCAGCAGGCTGGACAACCAGATACCGGCAAACAGCGTGATCAGCACAGCCGGCAGCAGGCCGGTACCGGTCCGGTCGAAGACCCGGCCCAGCACGGCCACCGCCACCACGAACCCGATCGAACCCCACAGGCGAATACTGCTGTAACGCTGGGTTTGTTCGCCGAGGTGGTTCAGCGTGGTCGCTTCAAACTGGGGCAGCGCCGCGTTCCAGAAAAAACTGAACAGGGACATCACCAGTGCCAGCAACCAGTATCCCTGCACCAGGAAGACAGCTGCAAAGCTGACGGTTGTCAGCAGGCAGGCGATACGCACCATGCGCATGCGCCGGCCGCTGTGGTCCGCGATCCAGCCCCAGATATTGGGCGCAATGATCTTGGTCGCCATGATAATGGCCACCAGTTCGCCGATTTCCACTACGCTGAAGCCCCGTGATTTCAGGTACAGGCCCCAGTAGGGGATCAGCGCACCGAGCGAAGCGAAATAAAAGAAATAGAAACCGGACAGGCGCCAGTAGAACATTGACCGCTTATCGGTCCTGAATCAGCATAAAGTCAGGCATCCGGGCTGGAGGGAATAACCGGGGTACGCGACTCCACATCCGCATTCTGCCCGCGATGGCGCAGGTAGTGATCCATCAGCACGATGGCCAGCATCGCTTCGGCAATCGGAGTCGCGCGGATACCGACGCAGGGATCGTGGCGCCCGGTAGTTACGACTTCGACGGGCTCACCATCCAGGTTGACCGAGCGCCCGGGCAGGCGCAGGCTGGAAGTCGGTTTGAGTGCAATACTGACCAGGATATCCTGCCCGGAGGAAATCCCCCCCAGCACCCCGCCGGCGTGGTTGCTCAGGAAGCCCTGCGGGGTGATTTCGTCACGGTGTTCGGTGCCCTTCTGGGCGACACAATCGAAACCGGCGCCGATCTCGACACCCTTGACGGCGTTGATACTGACCATGGCGTGCGCAATGTCGGCGTCCAGCCGGTCGAATACCGGCTCGCCCAGGCCCGGTGGGATACCGCTGGCCACCAGGTTGACGCGTGCGCCGACGGAATTGCCCTCCTTGCGCAGGGCGTCCATGTAGGCTTCCAGCTCGGCCACCCGTTCGGGATCCGGGCAGAAAAAAGGATTTTCCTCCACCGCGGACCAGTCTTTCAGTTGCAGCTCGATGGGCCCCAGCCGGGACAGGTAACCCCGGATTTCGGTGCCGCATTTTTCCCGCAGGTACTTGCGGGCAATGCCCCCGGCCGCCACCCGCATGGCCGTCTCGCGCGCCGAGGAACGACCGCCGCCACGGTAGTCACGGAAGCCGAATTTCTGCTGGTAGGTGTAGTCCGCGTGACCGGGCCGGAAACGATCCATGATGCTGGAGTAGTCCTTGGAACGCTGGTCGGTATTGTGGATGATCAGGCCGATGGGACTGCCGGTGGTGCGGCCCTCGAACACGCCGGACAGGATCTGCACTTCGTCGGCCTCGCGGCGCTGGGTGGTATGACGCGATTTCCCCGGTTTACGCCGGTCCAGGTCGCCCTGAAGATCAGCCTCGGAAAGCGCCATGCCGGGCGGACAGCCGTCCACGATGCAGCCGATGGCCGGGCCGTGGCTTTCGCCAAAGCTGGTGACTGTAAAGAGTTTTCCGATACTGTTCCCTGACATACGGCGTTATTGTACAGGAGTTTGAGAGATGTGGAATTGGCCGTGGTTAAAGCCTTTTCGCCCGGCGCCGTTATCCATTATGAGTATGTCGCTCAAACCATCAACCTAATGAAGGGGCATTGCTGTGAGTCAAAACGGTCATGCAATCGGTAATTACCTGGGTAAGCCGATTTTTGAATCCATCGAGGTGCAGGACGACACCTACGTATTCGATCGTATCGCCAATTACGAAGACGACGAGTTCCCGCTCGACCGTCTGAGCGAGAACGAGGTGCTGGTCGAACCGGGACTGATCTACCGGCACAAGGACTGATGCCGACCCGCCAGGGACGGCGGCCCGTTACGGGCTATATCATTTTGGAAAAACGCTCTTCTTCCTCGACCCGGTAGCGGTCGAACACCCTGCAGATATTCCGGATCAACAAGCGTCCTTTCGCGGTCACTTCCAGGCCGTGATCGCCAACCAGGATCAGCCCGTCTTCCGCCATGCCTTCCAGCTGTTCCAGTTCGGAAGCAAAGTACTCGCGAAACCGAATCCCGAATTCATTTTCAATACGACGCATATCCAGCGTGTTGTTACAAATCAACTGCTGGATGACCTCACCGCGCACACGATCGTCGTCGTTGAGTGCAACCCCGCGCACAATGGGCAGGTGCGGTTCATCGAGATCGCGAATGTATTCCTCTACCGTCATGCAGTTCTGGCTGTAACCGCCCGGCATCAGGCTGATGGCGCTCACCCCCATGGAGATGAGGTCGGAATCCGCGTGGGTTGAATAGCCCTGGAAATTACGGTGCAGGGTGCCGGTACGCTGGGCCTCGGCAAGTTCATCGTCCAGCAGGGCAAAATGATCCATGCCGATGTACTGGTAACCCGCGGCGATCAGTTTTTCGATGGTCAGGGCGAGGATCGCGAGTTTTTCATCCGCACCGGGCAGGTCTTCGCGGTTGATGCGGCGCTGCGGCTTGAAACGCTCCGGCAGGTGTGCGTAGTTGAACACGGACAGGCGTTCCGGCCGCGCATCAATCACCTTTTCCAGGGTTTCCGAAAACGTTTCCAGGGTCTGCAGCGGCAGGCCGTACATCAGATCGATATTGATGGAGCGGAAGCCGAGCTCACGCGCCTGGCGCAGGGCACCCAGTGTCTGTTCCTCCGGCTGTATCCGGTGCACGGCTTCCTGCACCTTCGGGTTGAAGTCCTGCACCCCGAGGCTGACCCGATTGAAGCCAATGTCACGCAGAACCGGCAGGGTGTGCTCGCGTAACTCGCGCGGATCGATTTCAATCGAATATTCCCCGCTGTCGTCTTCGTGCAGGTAGAAATTCTCGCCCAGCACGCGCATCAGTTCACACATCTGTTGTTCGCTGAGAAAAGTCGGCGTTCCACCACCCCAGTGCAACTGCTCCACCCGCCGGCCGGGATCGACCAGCGAGGCCTGCAGGCGGATCTCGCGGTACAGGCTGTCCAGGTACGGTTGCGCACGACTGCGATCGGCCGTGACGATCTTGTTGCAGGCGCAGTAGTAACAGACGTGTGCACAGAACGGGATGTGTACGTACAGCGACAGCGGCCTTCCCTTGAGGTTACTTTCCTTTACCCAGGCCAGGTAGTCCTGTTCGCCCACCGCGGGCGTAAACTCCATTGCCGTCGGGTAGGAGGTATAGCGCGGCCCGCTACCCGCGTAGCGCCGGATCAGTTCCTCATCAAAATCGACGGTATTCGACATACACAACTCCACATTTTAGCGAATGATACTACCTGTGCCCGGCCTGGTGCGCCTTGACTTCCGTCAAGGCCGTACTAACCCTCTGCATCCAGTCCGTTGATGTGGGTTTCATTGATTTTCAGCAGCAACTGCCGGAACGGCAGGAAGCGCTCATCCTGCTTCTCGGCCAGCTTGAAAAAGGGCAAATTCTCCTTGCCAAACATATAACTGCCGTCTGCCATCGAATCCCTGAGCCGGCGCACGTCACGCTCCAGGTCCTCCAGGAATTCCATGGCTGCACCCATGGATTCCATATCGTACTCGGCTGCCGCGCGCAGGTCCTCGATCTCGAACAGGGCCTGGTCCACCAGGTCCACGTACTGTTCGGCGGTTTTGGGTCTACCCAGCATGTTCTGCCTCCATTTTCATGGTCAGTTCATTGTCGGTCTATCCGGTTTCCAGCGCGGTCTCGAACTGTGACCGGTACGCCTGCAGCTGCGCCGCTTCCAGCAGGAACACCCCCTGTCCGCCGCGTTCAAATTCCAGCCACAGGAACGGCACGTCCGGGAAGCATTCCACCAGCAGCTCCTGGCTGTTACCGACTTCCACGACCAGGATACCCTGCTCGTCGAGGTAATCGGACGCCTGCGCCAGGATACGCACCACGACTTCCAGCCCTTCTTTGTCGGCCACCAGACCGAGCTCGGGCTCGTGGCGGTATTCAGCCGCCAGCTGCTGCATCTCCTCACGGGAGACGTAGGGCGGGTTGCTGATGATAAGCTGATAGCGCTGTGGTTCGAGCGCATCGAACAGGTCGGACTCGATCACCCGTATCCAGTCCTGCAGGTCGTGCTGCCCGATATTTTTCATCGCGACCTCGAGCGCCGCAGCGGAAATATCCACCAGGTCTACGTGCGCATTTTCGAAATGTGCCGCACAGGCGATGCCGATACAGCCCCCGCCGGTACACAGGTCCAGCACCCGTTCGACCGCGTCCGGCTCCAGCCAGGGCTGGAAACCCCGTTCGATCCACTCCGCCACGGGTGAACGCGGCACCAGCACACGCTCGTCCACGTAAAACGGCAGGCCGGCAAACCAGGCCTCCTGCGTCAGGTAGGCGGCCGGTTTGCGCGTATCGATACGCTGCCGGATCAGCGCCAGTACAGCTGCCCGTTCTTGCGCGGTGACATTGGCCGCCAGGAAGTAGTCCGGGAACTGCGCCGGCAGGTGCAGCGCATGGCGCACCAGCTGCAACGCTTCGTCGAACGCATTATCGGTGCCGTGGCCGAACACCAGGCCCGCCGCGCCAAAACGGCTGGCTCCCCAGCGCACCAGGTCGCGAAGGGTGTGTAGTTCCGCCAGTGTATCCTGCTGCATGGTGCCCTGGTCCTGATTCATTGAATATCCACCTGCCCCTATCCCGACGGCCCGGTCAATGGGATAATGCGCGCTTATGAAATTGCACATTATACCGATGTTACTGCTTGCTGTGCTGTTGTCCGCCTGCAGCCCGCCCCAGCCACCGCAACTCCAGCAGGGCACCCTGCTGCCGGATGCCAAAGTCATTGCCGACTTTCAGCTTACCGACCAGAACGGGAAGCCCTTTACCCGTAAAAATCTTGCGGGCAAGTGGAGTTTTGCCTTTTTCGGCTACACCCACTGCCCGGATGTCTGCCCCACCTCGCTGTCCATGCTGGCCCAGGTCATGAAGAAACTGGAACCGGACAAAACCCCGGGCGCGAAACCCCGGGTGGTGTTTTTCAGCGTGGACCCCGAGCGTGATACACCGGAAGTACTGGCGCAGTACCTGCCCTACTTCAACCCCGATTTTGTCGGGGTAACCGGCGACCCGCAGCAGATCCTGCAGCTGACCCGACAGCTCGGCATCCTGTACGGCAAATCACCCGGGGAAAGCACTGACGACTACCTGGTGGATCACAGCGCTTCCATCATCCTGTTCGACCCGGACGGTAACTTCCGCGCGCTGTTCGGCACTCCACACGACCCGGATCGGATTGCGCAGGACTTTGTCTCGATCCGGAACTACTACGAGGCCAGCCGATGAAATCATTCCTGGTATCCCTGCTACTGTACAGCTGGACTCTGCTCGCCTGTGCAGACCCCGCCATCCAGGTCGAAAATGCCTGGGTACGCGAAGCCCCGCCCGGCGCACAGATGATGGCAGCCTACATGACGCTGAAAAACACCGGCAGCAGCGATGTCACGCTGGAAAACATTACCAGCCCGGCCTTCAGGATGGTGATGTTGCACAAATCGGTGATCGTCGACGGCGTCGCCCGCATGTCGCACCAGGACAGCCTGCCGATCCCGGCCGGAACCAGCGTTGCACTGGAGCCCGGCAGCTTTCACCTCATGATGCCTGCACCGGAACAACGCCTGCACAGCGGGGACCAGGTGGAATTCAACCTGCGGTTCGCGGACGGGCGCACGGTACAGGTCCAGGCCACTGTCAGAAAAAAGCCTTGAATGCCGGTTCGCAGCAGGAAGATGCCAGCTGGCTGGACTACCTGAAATCCTGGCCGCTCTACCCCTTGCCACAGCACGCGGTGTCCCGGCTGACCTACCGGTTGACCAGGATCGAGACGCCCTGGTTCAAGAACCGCTTGATCCGCTGGTTTGCCGATCAGTACCAGGTCGACTGGAGCGAAGCACAGTACCAGGCCCCGGAAGACTATGTGCATTTCAACGCCTTCTTCACGCGTGCGCTGCGCGACGGCGCACGCCCCCTGGCGGGCGACGAGTCGACCGTCGTCAGCCCCGCCGACGGACACATCAGCCAGCTCGGCGACATTGACCGGGACGCTGTGTTCCAGGCCAAGGGGCACAGCTTCAGCGTAACCGAATTGCTGGGCGGCGATGCGCAACGTGCCCGGGTTTTCCAGGATGGCCGCTTTATTACCGTATACCTCTCCCCGCGCGACTACCACCGCGTGCACATGCCGCTCAGCGGCAAACTGCTGGAAACCATGTACATACCGGGCCGCCTGTTCAGTGTCGCAGCCCATACCGCCCGAACCATTCCCCGCCTGTTCGCCCGCAACGAACGGCTGGTTGCGCTGTTCGATACCGCTGCCGGCCCGATGGCCATGGTGCTGGTGGGCGCCATCAATGTGGCAGCCATTGAAACCGTCTGGTCCGGACTGGTCACCCCGCCCCACCGCAGCGGCATTGAAGTGCAGGACCTGCGTGCACAGGATATCGAACTGCAACGTGGCGCCGAGATGGGACGCTTCAACATGGGCTCGACCGTCATCCTGCTGTTTGGCAAGAACCGTGTGTGCTGGGACGACGGTCTGTCGGCTGAACAGCCGCTGCGCATGGGGCAGGCCCTGGGAACAGCGGCTGACCCGCATGGCCGTCAGCCCTGACCCGCCCGGCATGCAGGCCGCGGTTTTTATCGCGTCCGTTTTTGCACTCACCCTGCTGCCCGGGACGATTCAACACGCACAGGCCAGCCCGGAATACATTCAAAGCGAACAAACCGCGGCGGGCAGCGTGGAAGACGCCCCCGAATCCAGTGAACATGCCTTTAAACTGCCCACACCGGTCCGGGTCATCACCGGGCTGGCAGACCTGTTGTATAAAAGCTCGGTCAACCTGCACCTGCGCAACTACTACTTCGGTCGGGAGCGCGATTCCCGCCCAACGATCGAGGCCTGGGCGCAGGGCGCGGGGATCCAGCTTGCCACGCCCCGGTGGCGGGATCGACTCAACCTCGCCGCCACCCTGTACACCTCGCAGAAACTCTACGGACCCGCTGACAAGGATGGCAGCAAGCTGCTCAAACCGGGGCAGAAAAGCTTCACGGTACTGGGCCAGGCCTACCTGGAGGCACGCCTGTATGGAAACATCAAGTTAAAAGCATACCGGCAGCGCTTCGAATTGCCTTACCTCAACGGTAACGACGCCCGCATGGTGCCCAACACCTTCGAGGCGGTCTCCCTCTATGATTTTTCCGGCCAGCGATTCGTCTACGGGCTCGGCCAGACCTGGCGCATGAAAAAACGTGACGCAAGCAATTTTATCAGCATGACCGAGGCCGCCGGCATCGATGGCCCTGACCGCGCGCTGACCACTGCCGGAGCCCGCTATACCTTCGCCAACAAGGCCAATGTATCCGTGGTAAATCACTATAACCGCGATTTTATGAACATCTTTTACGCGGAAGGAAACTCGCGCACACACTCGCGGCTGGGTATAGGATTCCAGTTTTCCGCCCAGTACGCCAATCAGCGCTCGGTAGGCAACCAGCTGGGTGGCGACTTCGACACCAGCTTCCGGGGGGCCAAGCTGGCTGCCAGTTACCACGGGCTGCTGTTGTCCCTGGCACACACTTCGGTAAGCAGTAATGCCAGGATACGCAACCCCTGGGGCGGCAGCCCCAGCTATATCTCCCTCATGATCCGGGATTTCGACCGCGCCGGCGAAGATGCCTGGCTGCTCGGCCTGTCGACTGATTTCAGTCATTTCGGCGACAACGGTTTCAGTGGCTTCATCAACTACGCGTGGGGCGATACACCGGATAACGGCGCCGATGCCAGCCCGGACGAGTCCGAGCTGGACCTGACCCTGGATTACAAACCAGAAGCCGGCCTGATGAAGGGGTTGTGGTTCAGGTTGCGCGCCGCCATTGTGAACCAGGATGGCGCCGGCAGGAAGGATTTACGTGATATTCGCCTGATTGCCAATTATGATTTCTCAGTGCTGTAGATATCACTTAAACTACCCGACTGAATTCAGCCTGAATACCTGCGAGACGCAGATCCTCTAGCAGGCTGTTGAAAAAGTATCTGGCGAGTGCGAGACAAGGCGAAAAGCGGCGAAAAAGCGCAGTTTACCGGTTGTAAATGAGCATTTTGAGCCGGTTTTCAACGCCGGATCGTGCCGCCAG
>JALSRZ010000132.1 GCA_026984515.1 Thiohalobacter sp.
CATCCAAACACCCTTTATCGAACGCACCGGCACGCGTGCCGGTGCGCTGGCGCGCTGGATGTTGCGCGGACACCGGACCAAACACTGGATGCGCACCCTGTATACACTGCAGTCGCTCTGGAAACTGAAACACGCGTCCCTGCAGGGAACCCGTTACCAGGATTACTTTCAGGCCGGCAAAAGCGTGGCCGGCATCCACGCGATCCGACCGGCCGCCGACATCGTCGCCGAATGTGCCCGCGCACTGCCATCCCCGGCCGCCCGGCCGAGCGGGGAAACAACGGGAAATGACGGCAAATCCCTTTCAGGACAATAGCCTGTTGACCTTGACGCCCCCTTCTGGCTATATTCAACCTGCTTGCACAGAATAAGGTTTCCTGCCAACAGGCGTACCCCGGTAATTCCTGTCGTATGTCCGTCCTTATCTGCGATTGCACAGGCTCACTGGTTCAATCTAGAGGTTTTATACATGGCTACAGGCACCGTAAAGTGGTTCAACGAATCCAAGGGTTTTGGCTTCATCTCCCCTTCCGACGGAAGCACCGATGTTTTTGTACACTTCTCGGCCATCGCCGGGGACGGATTCAAGACACTGATGGAAGGACAGACCGTGAATTTTGACGTCGAAAAAGGCCCCAAGGGTCTGCAGGCGACCAACGTCACGGTAGACGGTTAACACCGGCTTCAGATACTGACCACCCCGCCTTGACGGGCGGGGTGGCAGTAAAACCGGCAATACCGGATTCACCCGACGCCGTGTGGCGCCTGTGACCGGCTTCTACCCCGGGCGTCAGCCCGTCATGATATCACCGTGTACCCCGCGACGATCCAGCTCCCTGAGTATCGCCATCGGCGATATGTGATCTTCTTCGAACTCGACCAGCATATCGTGCGGTGTTTTGGTGTGGATCTCGACGTCGGTGATATGACTGACGCCGCGCATGTCCTGCTGCAGCGAACTCATGCGTTTTGCGTCAAGGTCTTCATCGATGCGGATGTAAATGGTGTGCATATCGTTCCTCCTGGTTCCTCGTCTCCTCTGACTGTCAGGAATCCCCGCTCCGCTGCTCGTTTTGCCGGCGCCGGCCGGAAACACGAACCGTGCATGAATCGAAGTCTCCTGTTAAAAATATAGACCAGTACAGCAAATGTACAAGTACTTGCTGCAACACAGCTGCCCCGTGAACAACATCCTGCGCGTTGAACGCCGCAGGCGGACCGAAGGGTGCGCGAAACGAGTCATCCACAGTGGTTTCCGGGGCTTCCCGGATGCCGGAACAGGTCCGGTATGACGCTGTGCAGTTAACGGGACACGTGCAGGGGTTCGGCGACCAGGCGGAACCCCACCACGGAATACCGCACGTCGGGCTTGTCCGCCGAACGGTAACCCGGTCTCACCAGGTGTAGCGGGCAATGGTACGAACCACCGCGCCGGGTTTTTTTGTCGCCCTGTTCCGGTCCCTGCGGGTTGATGCGCTCCGAGTGCGCGTACTGGTCCGGCGCATACCAGTCCTGCAGCCATTCCCATACATTGCCGTACAGGTCGTACAAACCCCAGGGATTCGGTTTGCGGGTCGCTACCGGGTGCAGCTCGTCTCCCGAATTGTCGATATACCAGGCATAGTCGCCCAGCTGCTCGACAGGCACCGGCCGCAGACCCTCACGGCCGGCGCGTGCCGCATATTCCCACTCGGCCTCGCTAGGGCCTGTTAACACTATGCGAACAGGCCCTAGGCAGTCGGTAGTGATACGCGGGATCGCGCCGGTTCAGTCGTTCGATAAACGCCTGCACATCAAACCAGCTGACCGATACCACCGGCAGGCGCCGCCAGTCCTTGCGCTGCCACTCCGGGGCGGGGCCGGGGCGCGTGTTCATGATCTCGACCCACTGCGCGCGGGTGACTTCCGTCTCACCCAGGTAAAAACCCTGCGGGAAAACGACCGTGTGTGCCGGAGTTTCATCACGCACCGTGTCTGCGTTGCCATCCGGCAGCTCCAGCACCACTGCATCGAGATCCCTGGTGCCCATGACGAAGGTCCCGGCCGGGACGCGGACAAAGGAAATACCCGGTGCATTGGTGAACGACTGCGCCGCCTGCACCTGCAACGCCAGCGCACTCGGCACCAGCAGGATCCATGGATTCATGATGTTGCCCTCCCCGATCCGGTGAGTATAGACCGGATGCACACCGTCAGCCGCACCTTTCAGGAAGTAAGGAATCGCTTATAGCGGTCAGGGGACCACTCCTGCGGGTGGTGATACGCGCCGGGCAGGACTGTCGTCGTTCCCAGACAACTGCGGTGATTTTTGTCGCTGTTTCACTACAGCCGTTCACGTTAGTTTCAGCCCGCTTCGCCCCCTGATTCACTCGTCATTCCGGCGAAGGCCGGTATCTATAGTATTGAAAATGCTGGATTCCGGCCTTCGCCGCTATGACAGGCGCCGACATCCCCAGCTATTTCCCCGGCAGGCACCCACGGCAGTCTGTCGTGAACTGGTAACAGTCCAAACCCGGCCGGCAACCAGAATTTCCATTAATGTCTTATTATATGCTTATGTTTTATAACCACTTGGCGGTAAAACCCGGGGAGTGGCATGCGCATTGCTATAACCATTCCGAGATTAAATGGTTAATCCGTATAACGAGGAGTTACAGAGTATGAAAAAATTACTGGTAGTTGCCGCTGTCGCCATGAGCAGTTCTTACGCCTGGGCCGAAGCACCCGCAGACGCTGTTGTGGATACCACGCAGGCTTCTTTCACCCAGATCGATGCTAACCAGGACGGCAAGATTTCCAGAGAGGAAGCCAGCTCGTTCTCATCGGTGGAACTGATGTTCGACAAGGCCGACAGCAACAAGGACGGCGCGCTGGACAGCACCGAGTTCGAACAGGCTGCGCCTGCTGATGCGGCGGCTGCAACCGAAGCCGCTAGCGAGGCTGCTGCAGAAACCGCTGCAAAGTAAGTCTTTTGCCGGAACCGGAACAGGCCTGTTCACGCAGGCCTGTTCCGGCACACGGTCACGCTGTACCCCTCCCGCCCTGCTCCCCACTGCCAAACCAGAACCCCGTATCCTTTTCCAGGAACTCCGAGTACGGCATGTAGTGCGAACCATCGCATGAGAAGGTCAGGCTGATCAGGCCGTTGAAAATATTGATCGAAGCCACGCGCAGGTAAATCGTGTCATCGGCAAAGCGCAGCGCCTGCAGGCCTTTCAGTATCGGGCCGATGCAATCCGCCGGTATCTCGGCATCCTCCGGGTAGGGTCGACACGGGTACGCCAGGCAGATATCAGGGTCGGACAGCGCGTCGCTCTGCAGGATCCGGTAACGGAACGGATCATCGACCACCCACAGCGTCGCCCGGCTGCTGGAAAAATGCAGCACCCCCTGGAACATCCCGCGTTCCACGATCAGCTCTTCCAGGATCGACAGCGCCTGTTCGATATTGCGGTCCAGCGCACTTTCCACCCGTGTCTGCTGGAATACCGTACCGCGCACCGCCGGGTCACCCTTGATCTGGCGCCATTCACCGGGCTCCACGTACAGGGCACCGGAGGCAGGCAGGTCGCGCAGGTCGAGGTCGACACCGAGGTAACCTACGGGCGCTCCCTCCCGATACAGGGTCTGCAGCGCGGTGATCGAGGGCCGGTGCGCGGAAAGGCTGATATACGCCTCCGACAACACGAAATCCTGGTCCGGGCTGGCTTCTTTCATGTAGGGCCGCGGGGAACGGTCACGCCCGAAGTGTTCGGGCAGGCGTCCATCGCGACCCACATTATCCGACAACTGGATTCCACGGGTATCCACCACGTACAGGTAGGTGCAGTACGGGATACTGTCAAACCCGGCCAGCAGGGCGGCCGTGAGCGCCTCGCGGTCCGGCCAGGCCTTCTGGCACTCACCCGCCAGCTGGCGCACCGGGTTCAGCAGCAGTTCGAATACCGCCGCCCGCTGTTCACGGATACTGTCTTTCCAGGATGTAAGCATCCGGCCACCTCGCAATCAAACGAGCTTCATTATATTCGATGCCCGAAGCTTATGCCTGTGGTGTGACCGCGTGATGACACGCACCCTGTTGCCTTGCAGCCACTGAATACCGGCAAATACGGTATCCTGCGCCCGGACAACCAGTCCCCGCTATACCTCGTTCAGGCGCGGCATCAGCTCGACGAAATTACAGGGACGGGTACGATAATCCAGCTGCTTCTGTATCAACTTGTCCCAGGCAGTGCGGCAAGCGCCGCTGGAACCCGGCACACAGAAAAGAAGGGTCCCGTTGGCCACGCCGCCCAGTGCCCGTGACTGGATCGTCGACGTCTGTATTTCCTCGAACGAAATAGCACGGAAAATTTCACCGAAGCCTTCCAGCTCCTTGTCCAGCAGCACCTGGACTGCTTCCGGCGTACCGTCACGACCGGTGACGCCTGTGCCCCCGGTGGTGATGACCACCTGCACGCCGGGGTCGGCGATCCAGCGCGACACAATGGCGCGGATGGCATAGATGTCATCCGGCACAATCACTTTTTCCGCCAGCCGGTGGCCGGCCTCGACCAGGCGCTCCGCCAGCGTCCTGCCCGAGGTGTCGTTTTCCTCGCTGCGGCTGTCAGATACCGTCAGTACCGCGATATCGAGCGGAACAAAGTCGCGTGCTTTGGTCATTTCATTACTCCGGGGTCAACAGAAATCCGCAACAGCGGTTTCCTGACCGCGATCATCTGTTTTTCCGCAGTGTTGCAAAGCACCCGACAAATGTCTAATTGCCTTTTAATCCGTGCTGTTTCCCGCTACGCTAGCCGTGCATGCCGTCAGCCAGGACGGGAAGGAGAAGGAACGGATGGCTTTCGGTGGAACCGGATCCCGCCAGCACCCGTACAAGCTGCTGCTGTTCGAAGTAGTACTGCACCTGCTCGCCGCGGGCCTGCTCTATGTTCGTCTTTCCGTCGCACTGGAACCCGGCCAGCGCTATGCACTCGTGCTGGCGCCGGGTATCGCCATCCTGTTGCGTTCCATCGCCGGCCTGGTATCGACCAGCGACCGCCTGATCACCGGCAACTTCGGCAAACCGGCCGGCTGGCTGCAGGTGCTCAGTGCCCTGCTGCTGGGCCTCGCCTGGGGCATCCAGCTCCCGCTACTGACCCACTGGGGCACCACGGACAGTGCGCTGCTGACCACCCTGCCCATCGTTACGCTGATCTCCGCACTGGCGATTTTCTCCGGTTCCGCGCTCAACAGTCGCCTGCTGCTGGTCTTTACCCTGCCGGCACTGCTGATTCCCGTGGGCCTGCTGGCCGTTCAGCAACAATACGCCACACTGTGGAACTGGGGGCTGGTCACCCTGGCGCTGCTGGTACTGTCGCGCGCCGGCAGCGGACTCAGCGAGATCATAGAGCGCTTCCTGCAGGTATCGCGCGGCAACACCGAACTGGTCAAGAACCTCGCCAGAACGCGCGACGAAGCCGTAAGCGCCGGGGAAGCCGCCGAACAGGCGCGCCAGGCCATGGTGGAGGAAGTCGCCGAGCGCGAAAAAGCCGAGCAGAAGATCAAGGCCTCCGAGCAGGAACTGAGCCGTATCCTCGACGACATGATGGACACCTATTTCCAGGTGGACCAGAACGGCCTGCTGCAGCGCATCTCGCCTTCGATCGAGCTGATGCTGGGCTATGCACTGGACGATGTGCACGGCAAACCCTGGGCGGAACTGTTCGCCTCAAAGGAAGAACACCGCAGCTTCATGACCGGGCTGGAAAACAGTTTCGGCACACTGCAAAACTACGAAGCGCGTCTGCAGCACCAGATGGGCCACGATGTCTGGGTGACACTGAACGCACACTACCGCGGAGGCACACCCGGCAGCCAGGAAGGTTTCGAGGGCATTGCACGCGATACCAGCGAAGCGCGCAAGGCCAAGGAAGCCCTGTTCCAGGAAAAGGAACTGTGGCGGGTCACGCTGGAATCCATCGTCGATGGCGTCATCACCACCGACCTCGAAGGCCGGGTGAACTTCCTCAACCCCGTGGCGGAAAAAATGACCGGCTGGAGCAACGCCGATGCACAGGGCCAGCCGCTGGCGACCGTGATGCAACTGAAGGACGAAGCGGGTGAAGAACAGGTCACCATCCCCATGCAGTCCTGGCTGGAAGACGGCCGCCAGGCGCGGCTGAACGACCCGGCGCTGCTGGTGCAGCGCGGCGGCGGTGCGGAAGCAGCGATTGAACTCAGCGGCTCGCCGATCATGAGTTCGCGGGAACAGATCATCGGCTCGGTCATGGTGTTCCACGACGTCACCAGGCTGCGCGCCCTGGCCATGCAGCTGGCCTACCAGGCCACCCACGATGCGCTGACCGGTCTCATCAACCGGGTGGAATTCGACGCGCGGGTCGACCAGGCAATCCATTCCGCCAACCAGCAGGAAAAACAGCATTCGCTGTTCTATATCGACCTGGACCAGTTCAAGATCGTGAACGATACCTGCGGCCACCCGACCGGCGATGAACTGTTGCGCCAGGTGACGCGCCTGCTGCGCGGCTGCCTGCGCGAGGCCGATGTACTGGCGCGGCTGGGCGGCGACGAGTTCGGCGTACTGTTGCTGGGCTGCCCGCTGGACAAGGCGGAAGACATCGCCGAAAAACTGCGCCAGGCCGTGGAGGACTTCCGCTTCCGGGCCGACGGCAATGAGTTCCGCGTCGGCGTCAGCATCGGCGTCGTGCCGATCGTGGACAGCAGCACACCCCTGACCGAACTCATGAAGTCCGTGGACTCGGCCTGTTATGTCGCCAAGGAACTGGGCCGTAACCGCGTCCATATCTCACGGCCGGATGACAAGGACATCGCCGAACACCACGGACAGATGCAGTGGATGCAACGCATCCAGCGCGCGGTCGAGGAAGACGCCTTCGTGCTCTACGCCCAGCCCATCGTTTCCATCGAAGGCCGGCTGGAACAACGCCGGCATGCCGAACTGCTGCTGCGCATGGTGGAAAACCGCGGCACGGAACAGGAGCGTATCATTCCTCCCTCCGCCTTCCTGCCGGCCGCCGAACGCTACCACCTGATGCCGCTGATCGATCGCTGGGTGCTGGACAGGGCCGTGCACATGCTGGCCTCCGGCACGGGCGATGTACGCCACCTGACCACCTGTTCACTCAACCTGTCCGGCCAGTCACTGACCGACCTCAAGCTCTACGACTACATCATCCGGCTGCTGGAGGAAACCGGAGTCAACCCGAAGCGCCTGTGTTTCGAGATCACGGAAAGCACGGTGATCGCCAACATGGAAGTGGCGCGCCAGTTCGTCAACGGCCTGCGCAACCTCGGCTGCCGCTTTGCTCTGGATGATTTCGGTTCGGGCCTGAGCACCTTCGACTACCTCAAGCAGCTGGAAGTCGACTACGTCAAGCTGGACGGTTCGCTGGTGCGCGATGTCGCCACCAGCCGTGTCAGCCAGGCGATGGTGCACGCGGTCAACTACGTCACCCACGTGATGGGCATGAAAACCATCGCCGAGTTTGTCGAATCCGAGCAGATCATGCAGGCCCTGCGCAAGCTGTCGGTGGATTACGCACAGGGTTACGCCATCGGGAAACCCAGCGAGGTCGACCACTGACCCGCATGGCTCACCACCTTTCTGCTCGAGGTATGGTAATGACGGGTTAACCGGCTCAAGGCACGTCGGCCGTTTTTACATCACACGCCAGACCTCCATCATACCTGTTTATATTCAACAGGTTACAGAATTTCCCGCAGTTTGGTAGAATACCTGCATTCAAACAATAAGCCACTTTGCATTATGAGCCCGAAACATTCGCTGACCCGGCTGTTATCTGCCTGTTTTCTGCTGTCCATGCTCCACCTGTCACACGCGGCCGTAGTGCGCATGGATTTCGCCATCGGCAACCAGCCGGAAAAACAGATTTTCATCCAGTTGCTCGATTTGCCCTTTCCGGACGGAGCGCCGCAAACGGTCGCCAATTTCCTGCGCTATATCGAGTCCACGGACCCGGTCACCGGCAAAACGCTACGGCGCTACGACAATACCTTCATCCACCGCAGCATTCCCGACTTTGTGATCCAGGGCGGAGGCTTTGGCTATATCCCCGACCCCGCGGGTGAAAATTTCGCGCGCGACCTGTCCAGCGTCAGTGTGGACGCACCGGTGCAGAACGAGTTCTCCCCCCTGCGCTCCAACGTGCGCGGCACCGTCGCCATGGCAAAGGCCGGGGGCGACCCGGACAGCGCCACCTCCCAGTGGTTTATCAATATCGGTGACAACTCGGCCAATCTCGACAACCAGAACGGCGGCTTTACCGTATTCGGACGAGTGATCGGCATGACGGCGGACAACGCCGGCACCACCGTAGCCGACGAAATCGCCGCGCTGGACAGCGTGGATATCCGTGCGGTCGATGCGTCGTTTAACGCATTCAGCAGCCTGCCACTGTTCGGCTACACCCAGGGAGACCCGGTACCCGTGGTGGACAGCACCAACCTGGTCCGGCTGACGCGCGTGACCGTCGTCGAACCCGTGCAACCCTCGGTACTGGATTTCGGGGTCACCCTGCTCAACAGCACCCCGGCCGCACAAACCGTTACGCTGCAGAACCTGAGCAACAGCGCATTCACGGTCGACGTACTCCCGGCAGACCTGCTGACGGCGCCCTTCAGCCTGAGCAGCGAGACCTGCTCCGGCGCCACCTTGCAGCCACTGCAGACCTGCACACTGTTTATCACCTTCACACCCACGGAAGCCGGGGCGAAAAGCGTCAGCTTCAACCTCACTACCGACAGCCCCGCCCTGTCCTCGTTACCGGTTTCGGTGACCGGCACCGGCGCACCCCAGGCACCCACCGTTTCCTTTTCCCCGCCGCTGGGTCCCACCCTGCAGTTCGGCAGTCTTGGGCCCGGCCAGGATGACCGCACGCTGGACCTGACCATTTCCAACCTGGGTATCGACACGCTGACCATCGATGCGCGTCCCTTCAGCGGCACCGGCACGGACAACCTGGCCTTGAACAACCAGTGCGCTGCACTGGCCACCGGGGAAAGCTGTACGCTGTCCATCACCTTCTCACACCTGCTGACGGCCATCGAGACGGCTGCGCAACTGGAAATCCTGACCAACGACCCGTCGGCGCCCCGCTCCGTCATCCAGATTGCCGGCTTCACCAGCAGTGACAACGATGGTGTACCGGATAACATTGAAGCCGCGGTTTCCGCCAGCGGTGACGGCAACCTCGACGGCATTGCCGACGTGCTGCAGGATTCCGTCACCTCCCTGCCGGACACCTTCGGCCGCTATATCACGCTGGCCGCCGACCCCGGCATGAAACTGGCGGGCGTGCAGGCCATCACCAGCCCCGACCCTGACAGCACACCGCGGCTCGCCAGCGGCAGCCTGGATTTCAGGCACGGGTTTGTGACGTTCCAGCTGAACGAGGTCCCG
>JALSRZ010000133.1 GCA_026984515.1 Thiohalobacter sp.
TCCGCCTGATACAGACCGGGCAGGGCATCTACGGTACCGCTGTCGCACTGCCGATCTACAGGCACCTGCCCGCGCTGGAAACGGCACAAAACCGTATGGCCGCACTGCAGGGCTTTGCGGTGGCCGTATTTGAATTCGGCCCGATGATCGAAACCATACTGGAGCGACACACCACGCCGGCCGGGCTGGAGCTGCTGTTCGAGGATGCAAAGGCACCGGACAGTGAAAACTTCCTGTACCGTCACCTGTCACCACTCGACCGGGCCGGCGAGGAACAGGCCGCGAATGCGGCAGAAGAAGGGGCCCGGCAGATCAGCACCACTATCGAATTCGCCAACCGGCCGTGGACACTGATCGCCCGTGCCGCCGACCCCGCGCTCTACCCGCGCCGGGACCCCGGCAGCCTGTGGCTGCCACTGGGTGCGTTCGTATTGTCGATCATGCTGGCGCTCTACCTGCGTCGCGCGGCGCTGCGCGACAGTGAACGGGCGCGCATGCTGGCCTACCAGTCCGCACTGCTGAACGCTATCCCCATTCCTATTTTTGTAAAAGACGTGCATACGGTTTTCACCGCCTGCAACCAGGCCTTTGAACAGGCTTTCGGCATCCATCGGGCAGACCTGGTCGGCAAAACCGTACTCGACCTCGACTTCATACCCGCGGAAGAACAACAGAAACTGCAGCGGGCGGATCTCGAACTGCTCCGGGAAGGTGGCTTCCGGCAGGAGGAACGCACCCTGCCCTGGGCCGATGGTGCAGCCCACAATGTCATGTACTGGCGCACGACGTTCAACGTCGCAAAAGGCAAACCCGGCGGCATGATCGGCGGACTGGTGGATGTCACCGAGCTGAAATCCCTGCAGGCGGAGCTGGAAAAAGCCACCCTGGTCGCGGAAAGCGCCAGCCGCGCCAAGAGCGACTTCCTCGCCAACATGAGCCATGAAATCCGCACACCCATGAACGCTGTGATCGGCCTGACCCACCTGGCGCTCAATACCGACCTGGACCGGCAGCAGCGCGACTACCTGAACAAGATATCAGGATCGGCCAAAGCACTGCTGGGCATCATCAACGATATCCTCGATTTCTCCAAGATCGAGGCCGGTAAACTGGACGTGGAAAACATCCCTTTCGACCTGCACACCGAAGTGCTGGAAAACCTGGCCAGCATCATCAGCCTGAAGGCTGGTAAAAAAGGCACGGAACTGATTTTTGATTTCGACAGCGAACTCCCCTTTGCTCTGGTCGGTGACCCGCTGCGCCTGGGGCAGGTGCTGATCAACCTCATGAACAACGCAGTCAAATTTACCGATGGCGGTGAAATCACCCTGCGTATACACGTCCTGGAACAGGATAACAGCAGCATACAGTTGCGTTTCTCGGTGAGTGACACCGGCATCGGCATGAGTGAAGAACAGCAGTCCAGGCTGTTCCGTTCTTTCACCCAGGCCGACAGCTCGACCACCCGCAGGTTCGGCGGCACCGGCCTGGGACTGACCATATCGAAACGGCTGGTGGAAATGATGGGTGGTGAAATCGGGGTGGAATCAACAGTCGGCAAGGGTTCTACCTTCTGGTTTACCACGCGTTTGGGCAAGGCTGACCCGGACTGTTTGCGAAGCGGTCAGGCGGTCGATACCGATATCGGAAATCTCAGGGTGCTGGTGATCGACGACAACCCCAGCGCTCGCGTCATCCTGTGCCGCTACCTGGAGGCGTTCGGCTTTACGGCCCGGGAAACGGGCAGTGGCACAGAGGCCCTGCGCCTGCTGGAGTCAGCCAATCCCCCGTTTGACCTGGTCCTGTCGGACTGGAAGATGCCTGAACTGGATGGCATAGAAGTGGCGCGACGGATCGGTAACAACGAACGCCAGGCCAAAATTCCCGCCATCCTCATGGTGACCGCATTTGACCGCGAAGAACTGCTGCGCAACAAGGGTGACGCGCCCATCAAAGGGGTCCTGGTAAAACCCGTGTCTCCCTCTACCCTGCTGGACGGCATCCTAGAA
>JALSRZ010000134.1 GCA_026984515.1 Thiohalobacter sp.
GGCGGCACGCAGCGCCATGTCGGCGGTATCCTCATCGCGTACTTCACCTACCAGGATAATGTCGGGGTCCTGGCGCAGCATGGAACGAATGCCACTGGCGAAATCCAGTTTGGCGGCCGCGTTCACCGACGTCTGGCGGATCATGGACATGGGATATTCGACCGGGTCCTCCAGGGTCATGATATTGACCGATTCACTGTTCACGTAGTTGAGCATCGAATACAGCGTGGTGGTTTTGCCGCTGCCGGTAGGCCCGGTGACCAGCAGGATACCTTCCGGTCGCGCCATCATCAGGCGCAGCGTGGCCAGCGCCGTATCACTCAGGCCCAGCTGGTCCAGGGGCACGATGCCCTTGTTGCGGTCGAGTATGCGCAGCACAATATTTTCGCCGAAGGTGGTCGGCTGTGCGGATACACGGAAGTCGATGGGCCGACCGAACAGTGTCAGCGAGATATGCCCGTCCTGCGGTGCACGGGTTTCCGCGATATTCATGCCGGAGATGACTTTCAGCCGCACCGCAATGGCCGACCAGTAGTTCTGGTGCAGGCTGCGCACCTGGCGCAGCACGCCGTCGATACGGTAGCGGATGCGCAGGAAACCGTGCTCGGGCTCGAAATGGATATCGGAAGAACCTTTCTTGACCGCATCGGACAATATGGCATCCACCAGCCGAACCAGCGGCTGGCTGTATTCGTCTGATTCACCGGGCATGGCGCTGTAGTCGATCTGCCCGGTTTCGATTTCGCGCAGGATACCGTCCACGGACAGTTCAAAACCGTAGAACTGGTCGATCGCGTTTTCGATTTCGGATTCGCCGGCCAGCACCGGGTGAATATCGATTTTTCCGCCCAGCAGCGCCCGCAGCTGGTCGATGGCGACCACGTTGAAGGTATCGGAAATGGCCACCGTGAGCAGGTGCCTGTGCGTATCGATCGACAGTGGCATGATCTGGAAACGACGGGCGATATCCTTGCCGACCAGTTGCAGGACTTCCGTATCGACCACGACCTTGCCCAGGTCGACACTTTCATGGCCCAGCGCTTCACCCAGTACATCACGTACCACCGCCTCGGTGGCGAAACCCAGGCTGACGATGATTTTGCCAAGCTGTTCCTTGCACTTTTTCTGTTCGGTGAGGGCGATGTCCAGCTGATCCTTGGTGAGGATGCCTTTTTCGATCAGCAGGTCGCCGATGCGTTTTGGTTTTGCCACGGCGCTCATGGCGTATTCCCCACAGAGCGTTGCAGTTGCCGGATCCGGTTGTCCGCCCGGGTTGTGTTGAACAGCGCGGTATGCTCCGTGGCCAGGCGCTGTGCAATCCGGTAGTAATCCAGGGCTTGCCTGCGCAGACCCAGCTGGTCAAGGCTGATCGCCAGGTTGAATGCGTAGTCCGGTTGTTCCGGGTTGATACGCTGTGCCTCGAAATAGGCCTGTTGCGCTTCCTTCCATTGCCCCGCAGAAGCATAGCGGTTGCCCAGCGCAAAATGCAGCTGGGCATTATCGGGATCATTCTGCAGCCAGTGTTTCAGCTGGCTGGTGTCGCGCAAGTCGTTACCCGGGTTGCCCAGTGAGTTTAGTGCAACCCGGGCTGTTTTATCGGCCGGGTTGGCTTTCAGCACGCGCTGGTAGTAATAACGTGCAATTTCGGGTTTGCCCTGGTGCATGGCGATGCCTGCCAGTCCGAGTGCGGCGTCACGGCTGCCCGGGTTGCGTTTCAGCGCCTTCCGGTAGAGCTGTTCCGCTGCCACGTAGTGCTGTTGCTGGTAGGCGTTATAGGCTTTTTGTATCACGGGTTGCACAGCACGGATTCGGCGGCTCTTGTGGATTTCAATCCGTTGTTCGGTTTGTGCCGCAATCGCGCCAGCTCCAGCGCCGGGGTCAGGAGCCCTGTCAACCGGCTGTTGCGCCAGGGTCGGAGTCGGTGCAGCAGGTGCGGGTACGGCTGCCGCAGGGTGGTCCGGAACAGCAGGCTTATGTGACGGTGCCGTGGCCGGTGGCACCCGGTTCGTGCCCGGGTCCGGTGCGTCAATCAGCGTGGCAGTGTGTGCCGCATCCGGTACCAGGGGCTGTTCACTGCGCCAGAAGTAATAGCTGCCGGTCAACAGGAGGATGGTGACAAAACCGGACAGGAAGTACAGGGCTTTTTTCTGCCAGGGTGCTGCCGGTGCACCCAGCAGGGCGGCCGCTGATTTCGGCGGCTCAACGGGTGGTTCCTTATCCGGGTTTTCCGCGGGCTCATCCCGCTTGTCAACGGCAAAGGCATCTGTCTCGGTCTCCAGCTCTTCGACCAGTTGCGCCGCTGCATCCAGCGGCTCCAGCTGCATGTCAGCCGGATCTGCCGCTGGCGGCGTTTCGGTGGTTGCGCTTTCACTCGCGGGCGGCTGTTCCTGCTGCGTCTCTGCCCGGCGCAATGCATCCATCAGGAGACTCAATTGCGCTTCCTCTGCTCGTTGGCGTAACGGGGACCCAGGGGTGCGGTCGGGTCTGGAAGGTAGTCCGTGTAGGTGTCCAGTTGCTGATCGATACTGGCGATGACGCGTGGTCGCAGAAATATGACCAGCTCGGATTTCTTGATCTTGTTGTTGCGATAGGTAAAGGCATCACCGACATAGTCCAGCTCGGTGAGGCCCGGGATTCCCTGGTCGTTGAGCTGGATGGAGTCCTGGATGAGGCCGCCCAGTACCGCCATCTGGTTGCTGCGTACACGCAACACCGACTCCATCTCACGTACCTGTATCTGTGGTATCTGGCTGACGATGTCGTTTTTTGCCAGTGCCGGGTTGGGGTCGTTTACAAAACCGGTAACGCGGGAAATCGTTGGCCGTACATTGAGCGTGATGGCATCTTCGCGGCTGATCTGCGGAGTGACCGACATGACGAAGCCCACCGGTACCGTATGGGGGGTACTGGTGAAGGTAGTCTGTGAGTTGGTCTGGTTGGTTACGGTATCCGCTTCGAGCGTAAAGTAGACCACGTTTTCCACCACTTTGAGCAAAGCGGTCTGGTTGTTGATGGCCATGATCTTGGGGCTGGACAACACCTTCACATTGCCGAATTCCTGCAGCATTTTTACCGAACTGGCGATACTGCCCCAGCTCTTGTTGGTGAGGTAGTCCACCTTGAATACCGGGGGTGAATTGAGGTTTGAACCCAGCAGGTTTTGCGAAACGCTCAGACCGGTGCCGTTATCGGCCAGTACCGACCAGTCGACGCCGAACTGGTAGTTATCGTTTAGCTCCACTTCCACAACGGTGGCCTCGATCAGTACCTGTCGCTGCGCGCTGGTCATCAGCCGGTCCAGGTATTCCTGGATCAGCAGGTGCTGGGACTGGGTGGCGCGTACGGTTAGCAGACCGGTTTCGGCGTTTACGATTACAGAAACGTCAACAGCGCTGTCTTCACTGTCCAGGCCGATAAAACTGGCGACATTGGTGCGCAGCTGTTTCCAGAACTGGTTTTCAGAAGTAGTGGTTACCGATGTGCTGGAGCTGTTGGAGCCGCTACTGCTGCTGCCCCCGCCGCTGGAACCGCCGGAACCCTCCAGTGCGGACTGGCCGGTGGTGGCAATCTGTGTCGAGACGCCGTTGCTGCTTTTACTGTTGCGAACCAGGTTGACGTAATCGATATAGTAGCTGCGCAGGTAGGGCTGGTCTGCTTCCACGACCAGCAGGTCGTCTTCGAAGTGGTAGCGTATCGGGACCTGGGCGGCGATGCGGTCGAGAATCTGCAGCAGGGTCTGGTCAATGGCATTGAGAGTCACCTTGCCGGTCAGGCCCGGGTGTACATCGATATTCATTTTGGCATCGCGTGCCAGCGTGAACAGGAGTTCCGCCAGTGGCACATCGGTGACCACCACGCTGTAGGTTTCCTGTGCAATGGGCGGTGTCGGTTCCGGCACGACCGGGGCACGCGTTACCGGGCTGGGGATCTGCTGCGAGAGGTGCGAACGGTCTGCTTTCGGGATATTTTCCAGGTGTCCGGTCGACGGCCGGTCCGGCACTGGAACGCATCCGTACCCCAGCAACACAATAGCCAGTAACAGAAGTCTAGCTGTAGTCATCCTTGTTCTTCCCTGTGCGTGTGTCCGGGCCCGTCGCCTGAAAACGGTTTCGCAGCGGACCCAGAGAACGTAAATACGGCTGACGCCGTTGTATCCTCTCGGGTAAATCGGCCAGCGCGGCCAAAGCTTTTGTCCGGGTATCGAATTCACCAAACAGGATGCTCCAGCGCTGGCGTCCGGCAACTTCGCTGCGATACAGGTAGAGGTCGGCAAGGAGCTTGTTATAGGGTTGTCTGGAAAAGAGTTTTTCGACAGCGTGCAGATCGTCGTCCTCGGTCAGAAGCAGTTGAATGGTGAGTCCGCTTTGGTTCGGCTGTTGCAGCCAGCGGCTGGAGGCAAGCAGGCGCCCGGATACCAGCGGCAATCCGCCGGACGCTGGACGGGTTTGCAGCGCAGCCGCCCGTAATTCGTCAATATTTTGGCTGATTGCTGTCCGGTGTACCGTGTTTTCCTGACCGGGAGGCGCGTACCGGGTGATGACGGCGAAGCCGATCAGTGCTGCGGTTGCACCGGCACCGAGGCCCGCGGCGAGGCTCCGGGGGAGAAATGGCCGCCTGCGCACCCGCGCGTTGTCGGTGCGGGCACGCCACACGTGCCGCCAGCCCACGCGGTCGGACTGTGCCGCAAAGGCAGCCAGCAGGGCCTTGTCGGCCAGGATATTCAGGCGACGGATCAGGCCACGGGAGGATACGGCCAGCAGCCGGTAGGCGAGCGGGGTAAAAAGATCGTTGCCCCGGTAGCCGGCACTGTGCAAGCGGAAGCGGAGGTAGTCCCTGACTTCGGGCTGGCTCAGGGGTGACAGTCGGAAGCAGTGGCTGATACGGTCACGCAATTGACGAATTTCATGTTTTTCAATGAGTTGGTCCAGTTCTGGTTGTCCGAACAGCACCAGTTGCAGGAGTTTGCTGTAGCGTGTTTCCAGGTTGGACAGCAGGCGGATTTCTTCCAGGGCATCGAGCGACATTTGTTGCGCTTCTTCTATAAATACAACAACTTGTCGCTTATTCCGGTGTGCTTCCAGCAGGTGGTTCTGTAACAGTTGCTGCAGCTGCAGTCGCGGGGTGTCTGCGCTGGCCGGCAGGCTCAGCTCCAGGGCAATGGCAGCCAGGATTTCATCCCGGCCGAGGCTGGGATTGGTAAGGTAGACCACCTCGACGGAGTCGGGCAGTTGTTCCTGCAACATGTGGCACAGCATGGTTTTTCCGGTGCCGACTTCCCCGGTTACCTTGACCATGCCTTCACCGTGGGTAATGGCGTACACCAGTGAGTCCAGGATCTCGGCGCGCTGTCCGCCACCGAAAAAGCGCTGCGTATCGGGGGTAATGCGGAAGGGGTCCGCTGACAGTCCAAAATGCCTGTTATACATGTCAAACTCCTGTGTTTACCGGCTTGATCAGGAGTTACAAGCAAATTGTGCGCCACTGGCGTTGCGTGGCCCTGGCGGGAGGACTACTAACCGTTCAGTTGCAGGCTGCCGGTGAGGGCGGCTACGTCTGGCAGCTGGTGCTGTTCGAGGTATGCGCGGATGCCGTCGTTCAGTTTCGGACAGATCAGCGGGTCGTAAAACAGGGCGGTCCCCACGCCGACAGCCGCAGCACCGGCGATCAGAAACTCGATGGCGTCCTGCACGCTGGTGATACCGCCCTGCCCGATGATCGGGATATCGTGCGCCTTGCAGACCTGGTAGACCTGGTGAACTTTCAGTAACGCCACCGGTTTGATGGCCGGTCCTGACAAGCCGCCCTGGTTGTTGCCAATGACCGGCCTGCGCCGGTGAATGTCGATGGACATGCCCATCAGGGTGTTGATCACAGCAAAGGCGTCACTGCCCGCTTCGATACAGCGTCGGGCATTTCCCGCGATGTCGGTCTGGTTGGGCGACAGTTTGGTGATCAGGGGTTTTCCGGTGGCCTTGCGACAGGTCTCTACCACGCGTGCGGACATATCCGGATCATTGCCGAAGGCTACGCCACCTTCCCGGACGTTCGGGCAGGAGATGTTGATTTCGATTGCGTCAATCGGCGAGTCGTCGAAGCGACGGGTAACCTCATGGTATTCCTCCACCGTGGAGCCGGACACATTGGCGATGAAACGGGTTTCGCCGAAATCAAGCGTGGGCAGAATGGTATTCACGACGTGGTCGACGCCCGGGTTCTGCAGGCCGATGGCATTCAGCATGCCCGCCGGTGTTTCATCGATGCGGTGTGGCCGGTTGCCGGGCCGTGGTTCCAGTGTGGTGCCCTTCAGGCAGATGGCGCCGGCGTCACGGTTGGAAAATCCCCTCACCCGTGTATATTCTTCGCCGAACCCAACGCAGCCGGACAGTAATACCAGCGGTGTATCGAAGTTGAGACCGCAGAAATCAAGCTGGAGAGGATTGCTGTTTTGAGTCATTGCCCGGGTATTGGACCTGAACTGCCGGGGAAAGTGAAGTGATTTGCAAAGGCCGACGGGCAGCTTCTGTGCGATGGTTTGCGGCACGCCACCCGGCCGGTTTTGAGCCGCAGCAATACTGGTGGCGTCGCACAGGACCCCGTTTTCTGCACGGCCATTGCCTGCCGAAGGCCTGGCTGTTTTCCCCGGAGAGCCCATGTTTCATGTCGTACTCTATCAGCCGGAAATACCACCCAACACCGGCAATATCATTCGCCTGTGCGCCAACACCGGAAGTCAGCTGCACCTGATAAAACCGCTGGGCTTCGAGCTGGAAGACAAAAGACTGCGTCGCGCGGGACTCGATTACCGTGAATGGGCCCGTGTAGCCGAGCACGATTCGCTGGATGCGTTTCGGGCGGATGTAAAACCCGGTCGGATGTGGGCGGTATCTACGCGTGGACATCGCCTGTACAGCGAGGTTTCATACCAGCCCCACGATGCTTTTCTGTTCGGGCCGGAAACCCGCGGACTCCCCGAATCCGTACTTGAACAGCCGGGTCGGGAACAGGTGATCCGTATTCCAATGGTCGTGGAGAGCAGGAGCCTGAACCTGTCCAACGCGGTGGCGATCCTGGTGTACGAGGCATGGCGTCAGCGAGGATTTTTCCAGGGCGGCTAAGCCGGATTTCTCACCAGGTTCCGTAGCGAGCCTGCAGGTGAGGACATGGAACCGGTATCGCCCGGTCAAGACCGTCTGCCGCAGGGATGCGTCAGTGTGTTTCGGCTTTCGGTTCCCGGGCCAGCAGGGCATCCACTGCTGCCGACGCACTTTCCCCGTCATAGAGCACGCGTTTCACCTGCTGTGTGATCGGCATATCAACCTGTTGTGCGTCCGCAAGAGCGGCCAGTTCTTTTGCCGTGTGCAGACCTTCAACGGCCTGGCCGATATCCGTGACTGCCTGTTCCAGTGCAGTGCCCCGGCCGATGGCCAGTCCCAGGCGACGGTTACGTGATTGATCGTCGGTGCAGGTCAGCACCAGGTCCCCGACACCCGCCAGCCCCATGAAGGTTTCCTGTCGGCCACCCATTTTGATGCCGAGGCGCATGATTTCGGCCAGCCCGCGTGTAATCAGCGCGGCGCGCGCATTGGCGCCGTAGCCGAGGCCGTCCGATATGCCGGCGGCGATGGCCAGTACGTTCTTGATGGAACCGCCCAGCTCGACACCGATGACATCGGTACTGGTATAGGCGCGGAACCGGGAGCCGTGAAACAGCCGGGCGACCCGGCCGGCATATGCGCCGTTTGCCGATGCCACGGTCACGGCGGTAGGCAAACCCATGGCGACTTCTTTTGCAAAACTGGGTCCGGACAATACGGCCATTGCGCCGTGTCCGGGCAGTTCTTCTTCCACAACCTGGTGCAGGAATCGGGCACTGCCGGGTTCCAGACCCTTGCTGGCCCATACCAGGTTGAATGCAGGACCGATCGCGTTGCGGACGCGTTGCAGAACGGAGCGAAAACCGGCGCTGGGTACGGCAACCAGCACGAAGTCAGAAGTATCCAGCGCGGAAAGCAGTTCGGCAACCGGTGTCAAATCCGGCGGAAACGCCAGGTCGGGCAGGTAACGCTGGTTGCACCGCTCGGCAGCCAGGCGTTGTACATGATCTTCGTCACGGTCCCACAGTTTGACCCGGTTGCCGTTCCTGCGTAACAGCATGGCCAGCGCAGTGCCCCAGGAACCGGCACCCAGCACCGCAATGGCCGGACTTGACGAGTGCGGCATATCCGGTGCGTCTAACTGGCGGAAGCGGCCTGCTGTGCGTTTTCGGCCGCCTTTTCTGCGTACATCATGTCAAAATTGATCGGCGCGAGTAACAGGGGCGGGAACCCGCCCTTGGTGACCAGGCTGGAAATTTCTTCACGCGCATAGGGGAAAAGAATGTTGGGGCAATAGGCGCCGAGCATCGTGCCTTTTTGTGCCTGGTCAAAACCCTTGAGTGAGAACAGGCCCGCCTGTTGAACCTCCACCAGAAAGCCCGTTTTCTCGCCCTGTTTGGCGGTCACGGTAATATTAAGGCCGACCTCGTAGAGGTTTTCCTCGATATTGTTGACCGTGGTATTCAGCTGCAGGCTGATTTCGGGCTTGAAGTCTTCCGCAAATACGCCGGGAGAGTTGGGCGCCTCGAGCGATACATCCTTTAGATAAATACGCACGATTGCAAATTCTGCTTCGCCTGCGGTGGCGGCCTGGGAGTTGTCTTCAGTCATTTGAGTAATCCAGTGGTCAGATTGAATTGAATTATTTTTTGCTGACGGGCAGGCTGGCGTTCAGCCAGGCTGCAAACCCGCCGCTGAGATTGTACACGTTTTCGAAACCGTTTTTTTTCAGAGTGTTGCCGACACTGCTGGAGCGGTTACCGGAACGACAGTAGGCGATAATCGGTAATTCCTTGAATTTCTTCAGTTCCGTAACCCGTTCCGGGAGTTGCTTGAGCGGGATATGGATGGCTTCGGGAATGTGTCCTTCCCGGTATTCCCGTTCTTCCCGGGTATCGAGAAACACGGCATTTTCCCGGTTGCTCAGGCGGGTGGCCTGGGAGGGATCCACGGACTTCATACCGCCCAGGCGGCGCATGATTTCACTGGCGAAAAAGGCGCCCAGGGTGCCGATAAAAGCGAGTATCAGGATCGGGTGGTTGCCGATGAATTCGGGTATGCGGGCAAAATCCACGCGGGATTTCCTCCAGTTACAGGTGGCTGTGAAGCGGGTTGATCAGCTGCCGGAAGGCATGCTGCAGAATACTTCCCGCATCATGCCGATCAGGCGCAGGGTGCGGGAATCGCTTACCCGGTAGTAGACCCGGTTGGCGTCCTTGCGCGACGCGAGAATGCCCTTGTCCCGGAGGATCGCAAGATGCTGGGAGATATTGCTCTGCGAAGTACCGACGTGTTCCACGATATCCTGCACGCTGACTTCCTGGTCGCCGAGTGTGCACAGGATTTTCAGGCGCAGCGGGTGCGACATGGCTTTCAGGGAGCGGGATGCGCGATCGATGTCTTCGTCACGGGTAATGAGGGTTTCACTGGCCGACGCCATCAGCATTTTCTCCACCTGTGGTGCCATCTAGACGTAATGAAAAAGCGTGCCGGGACCAATGTTTTAGCCCTGCCCTTTATAATCAAAACATTATACAATAATACTCCTGTGAAGAAAGTCGCAAATTGTTCCAATGTTGCCAACGGCATAGCCAGCTTGCCTGTATCGGGTTAGACTTGGTCTAAATCATTGCGAACCACCCTGGTTTAATTGAGGTTATGTCAAAATCACCACGCCCTGTAGCCCTGATCATCCTGGATGGTTGGGGTTACAGCGAAGATCTTGAATCCAACGCTATCGCTGCTGCCAACACCCCGGTCTGGGACCGGATGTGGCAGGCGTATGCCCATAGTTTCATTCGTACTTCCGGTGCGGCCGTAGGATTGCCGGGTGACCAGATGGGCAATTCCGAAGTCGGGCACCTCAACCTGGGTG
Source organism: Thiohalobacter sp. (assembly GCA_026984515.1). GTDB lineage: Bacteria > Pseudomonadota > Gammaproteobacteria > DSM-19610 > DSM-19610 > Thiogranum. Next base: position 9,970 of record JALSRZ010000134.1, read on the forward strand.
CCGGTCGCGTGGTCTACCAGGAGTTCACGCGTGTCAGTCGCTCGATCAAGACCGGCTCTTTTTTTACCAACGCCACCCTGACAGATGCGGTAGATCTGGCAATCGAAGCTGAAAAGGCGGTGCATATCATTGGCCTGTTGTCGCCCGGCGGAGTGCACAGTCACGAAGAGCATATTCATGCGATGGCCCGGCTGGCGGTGGAGCGCGGTGCCGGCAAGGTCTATTTACACGCCTTCCTCGATGGACGTGATACACCGCCGCGCAGCGCAGCGGCATCCATCCAGGCAATGGATGACAAGTTCCGCGAACTGGGTAATGGCCGTTTTGCCTCGATGATCGGCCGATACTACGCCATGGACCGCGACCATCGCTGGCCCCGCATTCAGGCGGCCTATGATCTGATCACCGAGGGAAAGGCGGAGTTCGAGGCGCAGGACGCGATCAGCGGACTGGAAATGGCCTACGCGCGCGATGAGGGTGACGAATTTGTAAAGGCTACGCGCATCGTGCCCGAGGGCGAGCAGCCGGTGCGCGTGGAAGACGGCGATGTCGTGGTTTTCATGAACTTTCGATCCGACCGGGCGCGCCAGATCACCCGCCCCTTCATCCAGGATGACTTTGACGGGTTCGAACGCGAGGTGGTACCCCGGCTGGGCCGTTTCGTCAGCCTTACCGAGTACAACGCGGAGTTTGACATCCCGGTTGCTTTTCCGCCGGAACGTTTAAAGAACGTGTTTGGTGAATATGCATCCAGACTGGGCTTGCGCCAGTTGCGGCTGGCGGAGACCGAGAAGTACGCGCACGTTACCTTCTTTTTTAACGGTGGCAGGGAAGAGCCCTTTGAAGGCGAGGACCGCATCCTGGTGCCGTCACCGCTGGTGGCGACCTACGACCTGAAGCCGGAAATGAGCGCAGCGGAAGTGACCGACCACCTGGTCGAGGCGATCCGGGGCGACAAATACGACGTGATTATCTGCAACTACGCCAACCCTGACATGGTCGGCCATACGGGTAATTTTGATGCGGCCGTGCAGGCGATAGAAACCATCGACCGGTGCCTGGGGCGGGTGTTCGATGCGCTGCAGGAAGCCGGTGCCGAGGCATTGATTACGGCGGATCACGGTAATGCCGAACAGATGCGCGGCAAGGAGACCGGTCAGGCACATACCGCGCATACATCCAACCCCGTACCCCTGTTGTACGTCGGCCGAGCGGCAAAGATGGCGGACGGTGCGCTGGCAGACGTTGCGCCCAGCATGCTGTACCTGATGGGGCTGGACATTCCGCGCGAGATGACGGGGCGCTCGCTGGTCGAGCTGGTCGACGAGCAGCGTTCCGGCAACGACTCCCCGCTAGCGCCACAGGAGGCGGAGGTCTGATTCCCGGTGTCGGGTGCCTGCAATCATGCCCCGTACCGGTGCTGTCGCGTGCTGCTGTTGCTCTGCGGCCTCCTGCCGGGACCGGTATACAGCCTGGGTGCAGACGACCCTGCCGCAAAGGCGGCGGAACTCGCGACCCTGCGCGAGCGCATGCAGACGCTGCAGAACCAGTTACGGCACAACCAGGATAAAAAAAGCCGCGCCGAACAGAAGTTGCGTGAGGTCGAAACAAAAATCGGTACGGCCAGCCGTGAGCTGCTCCGTGTCGAACACAGGCTGGAAAACAGTACCCGACAGCTCGCCGACCTGCAGGCGCGGCAGAAAGAGCAGACCCTTGCATTGCAACAGCAACGCCGGCAAATCGCCAGGGAGGCACGTGCCAGCTACGCCATGGGCAGGCAGCAGCAGGTCAAGTTGCTGCTCAACCAGGAACAGCCGGCTGCTGTAGGCAGGGCACTGACCTATTTCGGCTATTTGTCACGTGCGCGTATGGCGCGCGTGGATTCCATTCATACTGCGCTGGAGCAACTGCAGGCAACCACGGCTTCCATACAGGATACCAACCGTGAGCTGATGGAACTGCGTAACCGTCAGCTGCTGGCGTCGCGGCGCCTGCAGGAAAAGAAGCAGCAGCGTGAACAGGTAGTGGCGAAGATTGGTCGTGAACTCGAAAGCCAGAGCGACGAACTGCAGAGGCTCCGGCTGGACGAGAGGCGCCTGCGGAAACTGCTGGCCTCGTTGCGTGAGCTGCTGGCGGATATTCCCCTCGATGCCAGTCTCCATCAGCCTTTCGGTGCATTGAAGGGCAAGCTGAAATGGCCCGCACCCGGCCGGCTGACTTCGCGCTTTGGCAGCCGGCGCGGTAACAGCGGGCTGACCTGGCAGGGCGTCATGATTACTGCGCCCGAAGGTACCCGTGTGCGGGCGATTGCGCAGGGCCGCGTGGCTTTTGCGGACTGGATGCGCGGGTTCGGTCTGCTGCTGATCGTGGATCATGGTGATGGTTACATGAGCCTGTACGGTCACAACCAGGCACTGTATAAGGAAGTCGGTGAATGGGTCGATACAGGGGAAATGGTGGCAACACTGGGCGCCAGCGGTGGTCAGAACCGTCCCGGGCTGTATTTTGAGCTCAGGCACCAGGGGCGCCCCATCAACCCGGTGCGCTGGTGCTCCGGCAGGCCGGCATCGCTGTCCTGATGTACGGCGGGCGCCCGGCTATGGTAAGGTCCGCTTTATCCGTGTAGCCGATTCATAAGTAAGGCTTTTATTATTCACATATTGAGGTGATCAATCAGGTCACCAGGCTGGAATTGAATGAGTGTAAAGAGAAAGAACGTTTTCCTGGTACTGGCCGGTGTAGTGGCCGGGCTTTCCCTGTCGATTGGCCAGGGTGTTTTCGCCGAGCGCGAAGCCACGGCAACGGCCGGCTTGCCGGTAGAGGAGCTGCGCACCTTCAGTGATGTGTTCGGTCGTATCAAGAATGACTACGTCGAGGAGGTCTCCGACAAGGAGATGCTGGAGAATGCCATTCGCGGCATGCTTTCCGGTCTGGACCCGCATTCGGCCTATCTCGACCAGGATCAGTTCAAGGAGCTGCAGGTCGGGACGACCGGGCAGTTTGGCGGGCTGGGCATCGAAGTCGGCATGGAGGATGGCTTTGTAAAGGTCATCGCTCCCATTGACGACACGCCCGCGCAACGCGCAGGCATCGAGGCAGGCGACCTGATTATCCGCCTCGACGACACACCGGTAAAAGGGCTGACACTGAATGAAGCAGTAAAGATCATGCGTGGCAAGCCGGGTTCTGTGCTGAAGCTGACCGTGGTGCGCGAAGGTGTCGACCAGCCGCTGAAGATTGATATCAAGCGCGACATTATAAAGGTGAAGAGCGTCAAGCATCGCATGCTGGAAGACGGTTTTGGCTATGTGCGCATATCGCAGTTTCAGTCCAAGACCGCGGAGAACATGGTCGATGCGGTCGAGAAGCTGAAAAAGGAAGCGGGCGGTTCGCTGAAGGGCCTGGTGCTGGACTTGCGCAATAATCCAGGTGGCGTACTGAATGGAGCGGTTGCGGTATCCGATGCGTTCCTGAAGAAGGGCCTGATTGTGTATACGGAAGGCCGGGTGAATGACTCCAAGCTGAGGTTCAATGCCACACCGGACGACATCCTGGATACGGCACCGCTGGTGGTGCTGGTCAACCAGGGTTCGGCGTCGGCATCGGAAATCGTTTCCGGGGCCCTGCAGGATCACAAGCGGGCCATTATTGTTGGTTCCCGGACCTTTGGTAAAGGTTCGGTCCAGACCATACTGCCGCTGAGCAACGGTACTGCGGTAAAACTGACCACGGCACGTTACTACACGCCTTCCGGCCGCTCTATCCAGGCGGAAGGCATCGTGCCGGATATCCGCCTGGAGCCGGTGCGGGTTTCGGCGGTCGAGCGCTCTTTCGACCCGATCAAGGAGGCCGACCTGAGCGGTCACCTTACCAACGGCAAAAAGGAGAAAAAGAAAAAAACCAGTGCTGCCGACAGGGAAAAAACCAAACAGGATGAGGAAAAGTCCCTGGCACAAAAGGACTACCAGCTGTATGAGTCGCTGAACCTGTTAAAAGGCCTGGCGATTCAGCGGGAGAAAATGCAGTGATAAAACGAACCGGCCTCTGGCCGGTTCTTTTTTTGTGTGTCGCTTTTCTGCCATCGGCCCGGGCCGGCAGCTCCGCAGACCTGCCTGCCATCAGTATTATCATCGATGACATGGGTAAACGCCTGGAAAGCGGGCGCCGGGTTCTGGCGCTGCCCGGCCCGGTAGCCTGTGCCTTCCTGCCGCGCGCACGACACACGGATTACCTGGCGCGCCAGGCGCATACCGCGGGCCGGGAAATTCTGTTGCACCTGCCGATGGACAGTGTTGACGGGCGGCGTCTGGATGCGGGTGCGGTCACGCTGGATATGACGGAAAAACAGTTTGCTGCCACGGTAGCGGCCGATCTGGGCGCCGTACCGTACGTCACTGGTATCAACAACCACATGGGAAGCTTGCTGACGCGTCATCCCGGGCATATGCTGTGGCTGATGCGGGCGATGCAGCAGCAGGCGGGGCTGTTTTTTGTCGACAGCCGTACCACGGTGGCTACCGTGGCGAAAAGGGTTGCCATGGAAAACGCAGTGCCCAGTACCGAGCGCAACGTGTTTCTCGACAATGAGCTGGGGGCGGATGCCATCGCGTTCCAGTTTGAACGCCTGCTCGCACTGGCCAGGAAGCAGGGCACTGCACTGGCTATTGGCCACCCTCACCCGCAGACACTGGCGTTTCTGGAGCAGCAGCTGCCGCAACTGGGGCAGCGGGGTTTTCGCTTGCTGCCGGTGCGCGACCTGATTGAACTTCAGCAACAGGGTGAAAACACATGGCAAGCGTCCTGGTCCCCCTCGCACAGGGGTGTGAAGAACTAGAAGCCGTTACCGTGGTGGATTTGTTGCGGCGCGCCGGTATCGGCGTGGTTACTGCAGGCCTGGATAACCGGCCGGTACGCGCATCAAGAGGCACGGTACTGGTCCCGGACACTACGCTCGACGATGCACTGAAACAGCAGTATGACATGGTGGTCCTGCCCGGTGGTTTGCCCGGCGCAGAGCACCTGGATGCGGACCCGCGCATACGCGGTGTGTTGAAGCAGATGACGGAGACGGACCGCTATACGGCTGCGATATGCGCGGCACCCAGGGTGCTCGCCGGGATGGGTCTGCTCGAAGGCCGGCAGGCGACCGGTTTTCCGGGCGTGCTGGATGATTTTGACGGCATCGAGTATCGCACGGATGCCGTGGTACAGGATGGCAAGGTCATTACCTCACGTGGCCCGGGAACAGCGATGGATTTTGCGCTGGCGCTGATCGAGCAACTGGTCGGAAAAGAAAAACGTGATGAAGTGGAAGCCGGTCTGCAGCGGCCGAATCAGGGCTGAAAGGAACGCGGTTGAAACTGATTGAAGTTGTCGCGGATGCCGGGCACCTCGATACACTGACCGGTCTGGCGGAGCAGTACGGTGCGCTCGACTACTGGTACAGCCAGACGGTCGAAGACCAGCGCCGCAGCCTGCGCATGCTGGTGGATGATGCCAAGCGCCAGACAGTGCTCGATGCGCTGCAGAACCTGCTGGGTGCCTCCGGCAACGCGCGCATCATCGTTCTGCCGGTAGAGGCGGTGCTGCCCAGGCCGGATCAGGATGCAGTTCCGGACAAAAAGAACGAGAGCAAGGCAAGCACCAGCACTACGCGCGAAGAACTGTACAACCAGATCGAAAAAGGAGCGCGCCTGGACGGGAATTACCTGATCCTGGTTTTTCTGTCCACGGTGGTTGCCGCCATTGGCCTGCTGGAAAACAATGTGGCGGTGATCGTTGGCGCCATGGTGATTGCGCCGCTGCTGGGTCCGAACATTGCGCTGGCATTCGCAGCGACACTGGGCGATCGTGACCTGCTCCGGGAATCGTTCCAGACCAATCTTGTCGGTGTGGTATTTGCGCTTTTGCTGTCCGTCGTGATTGGCTGGCTGTGGCCCGTGTTCACTCCCAATGCGGAAATTATCGCGCGCACCGATGTTGGTTTTGACGGGGTTGTGCTGGCGCTGGCCTCCGGTGCAGCCGCCGTTTTGTCGCTTACCAGTGGTGTAGCCAGTGCGCTGGTGGGCGTTATGGTGGCCGTTGCCCTGCTGCCTCCCGCGGCTACCCTGGGTATGGTGCTTGCCTCCGGGCAGCATGAAATGGCGGCCGGTGCCGCACTGCTGCTGGCGGTGAACGTGGTTTGTGTGAATCTTTCCGCCAACCTGGTTTTTTTTATCAAGGGCGTCAGGCCCAGGACCTGGATCGAAAAGCGCAAGGCGAGACAGTCGGCGGTATGGATCGGCCTGTTCTGGGTCATTGCGCTGGCAGTACTGCTGTTCGCTGTGTATGCGCGCAATTTTGTCCAGGAGCCTGTCGGCCTGTAAGGAGGCGATTAATTCGTCGATAATATTTACAGAAAAATTTTAGCGCCGTCTAACCATAAAAACAATATAACACTATGTTATTTAAAATATATTAATGGATTCTTATGATCCGGCTGTGTCGGTATTATTGACAATAAAAAATTCAGCCAATTCCTGTGTTCAGGCAACTCATTGATTTATAAGGAAGTGAAAAACAGGCACGCTTGTTGCTCTATGTACTGTACCAAGACCGAATAATAAACAAGTTTTGAAACAGTGTTGCGGTAGATGCTTTTCGAAAACGGTGTTGGAGGAGTTAATTTATAATAAACGTTGACAGGTAGAGAGAACTTCACAGCGTATCGTTACAACAACAAGGCTCACAGGACCACAAAAGCTATAATAATTGAAAGAGCCCATTCCGACCCGCCATTTTGGCGGGTTTTTTTATGCCGGTCTACACTGCTGTCGCGTTAACCCGCCAACCACGTGACCGAAATATAAGCGGCAGATACGTTTTGAGCCAGGTCGGGCAGCCCGGACATGGAACCGGTATCACCCGGTCAGGACCGTCTGCCGCAGGGATGCGGCAGTCGAGCGGCCAGGGATGGCAGGTTCTGCGTGTCCTGACCGGGTGATACCGGTTCCATGTCCTCACCTGCAGGCTCGCTCCAACGTTAACGGGACAGCAGTGGCCGGTCTATTCATCGGTCCAGGCATAGACCAGGAAAAAAACAGCCAGCCCGCCCAGCACCCAGCTGAGCATCGGTGCCCCGCCCCACATGGCCGGGGTATAACCGTCCAGGCCGAAGATGACGGAAGCGCTGATCAACAGTGCGCCGCCGACGATGGCGGCCAGCGAGCGCTGGCTGGAACGGCGCATCTGTTCCCGCAGTTTTTCCAGCTCACGGGATTCCCACTGGATCCGCAGTTTTCCTTCCGTTGCCTGCTGCAGAGTGCGGTGCACCAGCTGGGGTATCTCAGGCAGCTGTTCACTCCATTCCGGCAGGCTGCGGCCCATGCGACCAATGAACGCGCGTGCGCCGACCTGCTCGCTGACCCAGCGCTCCAGGAACGGCTTTGCCGTCTGCCACAGGTCAAGGTCCGGGTACAGCTGGCGCCCCAGGCCTTCGATGTTGAGCAGCGTCTTTTGCAGCAGTACCAGCTGTGGCTGGATTTCCATGTTGAAGCGGCGTGCGGTCTGGAACAGGCGCAGCAGCAGTTGCCCGAAGGAGATCTCCTTCAACGGGCGTTCGAAGATGGGTTCGCAGACCGAGCGAATGGCAGATTCGAATTCATCGATACGCGTGCCTTGCGGGACCCATTCGGATTCGACGTGCAGTTCTGCCACACGGTGGTAATCACGACGAAAAAAGGCCAGGAAGTTCTCCGCCAGGTAGCGCTGGTCGCCGGGACTCAGGGTGCCCATAATGCCGAAGTCGACCGCCATGTAGCGGCCATCGGCAGAGACAAAGATATTGCCGGGGTGCATGTCAGCGTGGAAAAAGTTGTGCTGGAATACCTGGGTGAAAAAGATTTCCACGCCGCGTTCGGACAGCGACTTCAGGTCGATACCACTGCGCCGCAAGGCCTCGATGTCATTGACCGGAACGCCGTAGATGCGTTCCATGGTCATGACGTTGCGCCGGCAATAGGGCCAGTATACTTCCGGCACATACAGCAGGCCGGAAGCGCTGAAGTTTCTGCGCAGCTGTGAGGCATTACCGGCCTCACGCAACAGGTCCAGTTCCTCGCACAGCGTCTTCTCGAATTCGGCCACCACTTCCCCCGGGCGCAGGCGACGACCGTCACGCCAGTATCGCTCCGCGAGGCCGGCAATGTAGTGCAACAGGCTCACGTCGCGCGCAATGACTTTCTCCACGCCCGGTCGCAGGACCTTTACCACGACGTCTTCCCCACTCTTCAGCGTAGCGGCGTGCACCTGTGCGATGGATGCGGAAGCGAGCGGTTGTGCGTCAAAACGGTGGAACAGTTCACTGACCGGCTGCTGGAAGGCACGCTCGATGATCTGCTGTGCGTGTTCACCGGCAAAAGGCGGCACGCGGTCCTGCAGTTTGGCGAGTTCGCGGGCAATGTCATCGGGCAGCAGATCCTGGCGGGTGGAAAGGATCTGGCCGAACTTGATGAAAATCGGGCCGAGGTCTTCCAGGCTCCTGCGAATACGGACTGCGCGTGGTGTTTTGCGTACGTACCAGTGCCAGGGCGCGAGGTAGCCCAGAAAACGGACGGGTCGGAACAGGTGGGTTGCAAGGACGACTTCGTCCAGGCCATTACGCACCAGTACCCAGTTGATATGCAGCAGGCGCAGCAGTTGGGCGGGCCGAATCATGCGCTGCTATCGCTGTATTGTTGCAAACGACGGATGCGCGCCGCCAGGCGATCGGCGTCCGCGCGCAACCGGTCTACGTCTTCGAGAAAGTAGCCGGTTTCGACACGGGTCGGTAACAGGCGTGCTTCTTCCTGCAGGTATTCGGACAGGTCCTGTTGCAGGGTGTCGCGGCTATGCTCCAGCCATTGCCGGGTGTTGCGCACCAGCTTGCCGGCCTGGTGTGCGATCACATCCCCGGTAACGCGGGAAAGCATTTCTTCCCAGTCCAGGTCAACCGCTGACAGCAACTCCTGGAACTGCTGCCCGGTCTCCGTGTCTCCCTGTATATCCACGATGCCTGCGAACAGCACATCTTCCCTGGACTCCAGCGCCAGCCTGGCGAAGCCAAACGGTGAACCGCGCAGCCGGGTATCCGCTTCGCCCTCGTAACGGGAGCTGACCAGTATCCCCGTGGCGTCCGGCATGAAGTACAGCGACAGGTCGAGCCCGGTAATTTCTACCGCGATGACCTTGCCATCCAGGGTGGCATAACGTCGCAGCGCATCCGGGTCCTGCTTCAGGTAAAGGTCCAGTGCGGATTCCAGTGCGGCGGCCAGTGTCGAAGCGGGGGTCAAGGGAGTATCCGGTTCAGCGCTGATCAGTAGTGATAGCCACGATGCAGCGCCACGATGCCGCCACTCAGGTTGAAGTACTCGCAATCCTCGAAACCGGCGTCTTCCATCAGGCTTTTGAGTTCTTCCTGCCCCGGGTGCATGCGAATGGACTCCGCCAGGTAGCGGTAGCTGGACTCGTCTTTTGCAATCAGCCGGCCCATCAGCGGCAGTATCCGGAAGGAATACAGGTCGTAGAACGGTTTTATGCCGGGCATGGGCCTGGAAAATTCCAGTACCAGCAGGCGTCCGCCGGGTTTCAGTACCCGGTACATGGATTTCAGTGCCCTGGCCTTGTCGGTTACGTTGCGCAGGCCGAAGGCGATGGTGACGCAGTCGAAGCTGCTGTCGGGGAAAGGCAGGTTTTCGGCGTTGGCCTGTACATACTGCACGTTGCCGCAAATACCGCGGTCCAGCAGGCGTGCGCGGCCGACGTTCAGCATGGCCTGGTTGATGTCCCCGACTACGACCTCGCCGTCCGCTCCGACCAGCCGTGACAGGCGTTCCGCCAGGTCCCCGGTGCCGCCGGCCAGGTCGAGTATTTTCTGACCACGACGTACTCCGCTCAGCTCGACGGCAAAGCGTTTCCACAGGCGATGGATACCGAACGACATGACATCGTTCATCAGGTCATAGTTGTCGGCCACCGAGTCAAACACGCCACCTACGCGACGTTGTTTTTCCTTCCAGGCAACCTGTTCAAAGCCGAAATGCGTAGTGCGGTCATTCATCAGGGCAGGGTCTTGTTGCCGAAAGCGGAGTGCGGCACGCCGGCTGCTTTCAGCCGGTCGAGATAGTCCTGCCAGTTTTTGTCCCGGTTGACGCCCAGCCTGTAGAGCGTATCCCAGGAGTAGATGCCGGTGTTGTGGTCGTCATCGAAGTAAATCTGGATGGCGTAGTTGCCGACCGGTTCGATGGACTTGATGTTGACGTCTTCCTTGTCCACCTGCAGTACGCCCTCCCCCGGCCCGTGTCCCTGCACTTCTGCCGAGGGTGAATACACGCGCAGATATTCGCAGCTCATTTCAAACTGTGCACCATCGTCAAACTTGATCTCCAGGGTCCTGGACTTCTGGTGCAGGTTGACTTCGGTGGGGTGTGGGTGTGTTTCTGCCATGTCAAACCTCGCTGGCGTTACAGGGCCTGTTAACAGGCCCTAGAGTATGTATCGGCTCAGGTCTTCATCCCGGGCCAGATCGGTCAATTGTGCATCCACGTAGTCAGCGTCGACGGTCACGCGTGCACCGGGTTGGTCCGCGGCTGAAAAGGACACCTGCTCCAGTAACCGCTCGATGACGGTGTGCAGGCGCCGTGCGCCGATGTTTTCCGTACGTTCGTTGATTTCCCACGCAATGGTGGCAATCCGTTCGATACCCTCCGCGGTGAACTCGAGTTGCAGGCCCTCGGTATTCATCAGCGCGCTGTACTGTTCGGTCAGGGAGCCGTCCGGTTCGGTAAGGATGCGCACGAACTCCCGGGCGCCCAGCGCCTGCAGTTCGACCCGGATCGGCATGCGGCCCTGCAGCTCGGGGATCAGGTCGGAGGGTTTCGACATGTGGAATGCGCCGGAGGCGATAAACAGGATGTGGTCGGTTTTCACCAGGCCGTGCTTGGTGGTCACCGTGCTGCCTTCCACCAGCGGCAACAGGTCGCGCTGCACCCCCTCGCGGGACACGCCCGGGCTGCCGCCCTGGTCGCTGCGCTGGGTGACCTTGTCGATTTCATCGATGAACACGATGCCGTTCTGTTCCACCTTGTGCAGGGCGCTGAGTTTCAGTTCTTCCTCGTTGATCATTTTGCCGGCTTCTTCGTCACTCAGTACCTTGAAGGCGTCGGCGACACGCAGTTTGCGCTGCTTTGTACGGTTGCTGCCGAAATTCTGGAACATGCCCTGCAGCTGGCTGGTCATTTCCTCCATGCCGGGCGGCGCCATGATTTCCACACCAACCGGTGTAGCGGAAATCTCCACCTCGATTTCCCGGTCGTCCAGCCGCCCTTCGCGCAGCATCTTGCGAAATTTCTGCCGCGTGTCACTGTTATCGGGTTCTTCCGTTGCAGCGTCAAAACCCGTGTTGCGTGCACGCGGCAGCAATGCGTCCAGGATGCGCTCTTCAGCGGCATCCTCGGCGCGATGCCGTACCCGCGCCATTTCCTCTTCGCGCGTGATCTTGATTCCGACGTCCATCAGGTCGCGGATGATGGATTCCACGTCGCGGCCGACATAGCCGACCTCTGTAAACTTGGTGGCTTCGACCTTGATGAAAGGAGCGTTGGCCAGCCGTGCCAGCCGTCGTGCAATTTCGGTCTTGCCGACCCCGGTCGGTCCGATCATGAGGATATTCTTGGGCGTGATCTCGCTGCGCAGCGGTTCGTCCACCTGTTGCCGGCGCCAGCGGTTGCGCAGGGCGATGGCAACGGCGCGCTTGGCGTCGTCCTGGCCGATGATGTGTTTGTCCAGTTCCTGGACAATTTCGCGTGGGGTCATTTCGGACATAGGGGTATTTCAGTGCATCAGCACTCGAGCTCTTCCAGGGTCAGGTTGTGGTTGGTATAGACGCACACACTGGCGGCGATCTCCAGGCCCTTCTCGACGATGCTGCGTGCATCCAGTTCGGTCGTATCCAGCATGGCGCGTGCTGCCGACTGTGCGAACGGCCCACCGGAGCCGATGGCCATCAGGCTGTCTTCCGGTTCGATGACGTCGCCGTTGCCGGTAATGATCAGGGAGCTTATCCGGTCGGCAACCACCAGCAGGGCTTCCAGGCGGCGCAACATGCGGTCGGTCCGCCAGTCCTTGGCCAGTTCCACGGCGGAGCGGACCAGGTGCCCCTGGTGTTTTTCCAGCTTGGCTTCGAACCGCTCGAACAGGGTGAAGGCGTCAGCGGTACCGCCGGCAAACCCGGCCAGCACCTTGCCGTGGTACAGCGTACGCACCTTGCGCGCATTGCCCTTCATAATGGTATTGCCCATGGACACCTGCCCGTCTCCGCCGACCACGACACGGCCGTTACGGCGTACGGAAAGAATGGTTGTTCCACGATACTGTTCCACACCAGGTCCTGAATCTGCTTCGGGGGGGCCGAAATTGTACACCAAGTGCGCGGCCGGGTTCAGGCCAATAGCGGAATCCTGCAGCAGTCAGGTGTTTTTTCCGGATTTGCGCGCGCGCGGGTGGGCCTGGTCGTAGACCTCGGCGAGGTGCTGGAAGTCGAGGTGGGTATATACCTGTGTGGTGGCGAGGTTGGCGTGTCCCAGTAATTCCTGCACGGCACGCAGGTCGCCGCTGGATTCCAGCATGTGGGTGGCGAAGGAGTGGCGCAGGGCGTGCGGGTGCAGGCGGCTGTCCAGGCCATGGCGCAGTGCCCAGCGGCGCATGCGCTGCTGCACACTGCGGGCGCTGAGGCGCGTGCCGCTGCGATTGATAAAAAGTGCCGACTCGCCCTCGGCGCAGTGTAGCGCACGGGTTGTTAGCCAGCGCGCGAGTACCTCGCACGCCTTGCGCCCTACCGGGACAATGCGGGTTTTGCGACCCTTGCCCAGTACCCTCGCCTCGCCCTGCCGCAGGTCGAATTGCTGCAGGTCCAGGTTCACCAGTTCGGCCAGGCGCAGTCCGGAGGAATACATCAGCTCCATGATGGCCAGGTCGCGCTGTGACAGCCAGTCATCCGGCCGGCTGTCCAGCAGGCGCTGGATACGGTCCACGTCCAGGCTGTGCGGCAGTTTATGCGGGGTCCTGGGGGCGCGGATGTCCTGGGCCGGGTTGTGATCCAGGACCTTCTGTCGGATCAGGTAGCGGCAGAAGCTGCGCAGCGCCGACAGTTTGCGCTGGATGCTGCGGCCACTCAGCCCCTGCCGGTGTACCCGGGCGGCATAGTTGCGTACCTGCTGCGGGTGCAGTTGTTGCCAGTGTGAAAGGCCCTGTTCATCACAGAAGCGGGTAACGCCAAGCAGGTCACGGCGGTAATTGCCCAGGGTATGGGGAGACAGTTGCCGTTCGTCACGCAGGTGGTGTTCGAATGCGGTCAGCTGTGCCAGCGCGTCAGTGTGCACGACTCAGGGCTGGCGGTGTTTTTCCAGCAGGCACGCCAGCAGTGCGCCGAGGTGACTGAGAAACAGTGTGCCCATGCCGGAACTGAAGCGGTTTACCTCGCGACTGCCGATGGCAAGCAGGCCTTTATCGGCGCGTGTGCCGAGCGGGATGACCGCGGCCGATTCAATCGCAGCCGCCTGGTCATGGAAAAGAAAGTCCAGCTGATCCTGGCGGAGGCGGCCGCACTGTGGCCTGTCCTCAGAGAACGGGCCGGGAAACAGGGCTTTCAGCGCGTCATCGACGACCAGGTCTGCTGCGCCGGTCTCGCGCTGGCGGACTTCGTCCAGCCCGGGCAGGCGCAGGGTGATGGTGTCGGCGCTGAACTCGTTGCGCAGGTGGTTTTCCAGACTGTCCAGCAAATCCGTCAGTGAGCTGGTGCGCAGCAGGTCCAGGGTCATCTGGTGCATGCGCTCGTTGAGCCGGTCGTTGTCGCGCGCCACATCGACCAGTTCCAGTAAGCGGGTCTTGATATCCTGGTTCTGTTCGCGCAATACCTGGACCTGGCGCTCGATCAGCGAGGTGGCGGAGCCACTCGAATGATTCAGCTGAAGGGTGGAGAGCAGTTCGGGACGTTCAGTGAAAAAGCGGGGGTGTTGTTTCAGAAAGGCGGTGACCTGTTCGGCATCGGGTTCGTTGACCCGGGTTTCAGCACTGGCTGTCGTGGTCATATGCGTATCTTCCCATCAAATACAAAGGTGGCAGGTCCTGTCATCAGTACCGGTTGATTTTCGCCCGCCCAGCTTACCACAAGATCACCACCACGTAGTTCCACATCCACGGTTTCGTCCAGCTTGTGCTGTATCCTGCCCACCACCACTGCAGCACAGGCCCCGGAGCCACAGGCCAGCGTTTCTCCCACGCCGCGCTCGAACACCCGCAGACGGATCCTGCCCCGGTTCACGATTTCCATAAAACCGACATTGACGTGATTGGGGAAGCGCGAATGCGACTCGATCTGTGGGCCGAGCCTGGCGATCGGTGCGGTATCCAGGTGCGGAACTTCCAGTACAGCGTGCGGGTTGCCCATGGATACTACACCGACTTCCACCGTCTCTCCGGCGGCAGACAGGGCGTACAGGGGTGCGCGCACAGTGGCTTCGAACGGGATGTCCTGCGGTTCGAGGCGCGGGAGACCCATGTCCACGGTAACGCGTTCGTCATCCTCGATGATCAGTTCAATACGGCCTGCCGTCGTCTGTACCGGGATGCGCCCGGCGTCGGTCAGACCCTTGTCACGCACAAAGCGGGCAAAACAGCGCGCGCCGTTGCCGCACTGTTCCACCTCGCGCCCGTTGGCGTTGAAAATCCGGTAGCTGAACTCCGTATCGTCCCGCTGCGGGCGTTCCACCAGCAGCAGCTGGTCAAAGCCTATGCCCAGCCGTCGGTCGGCAAGTTGACGGACCTGGGCCGCGCTCAGGTCGACGGACTGGTTGATGGCATCGATGACCATGAAGTCATTGCCCAGGCCGTGCATTTTGCTGAAGGACAGTTCCATAGCGGCAGGGTACGGGCTGGTGGGCAATTTGCAAGCGCGTCACGGGCATATCAGAATGAAGGCATGACTCCAGAACCGGCCGGACAGACAAGGGATGTGCTGCGCGTGCAGGAAATTGGCCTGCCGGGACTGGAGTCCGTGCTGGCAAGGTACGGCCTGGCGTGTGAGCGGGTCGACCGGGCTGCGCCGATACCGGGCAGTTACTGGGGAGATGAGGAGGCCGGCCTGATCGCCAACCGTCTGCTGGTGCGTGACGATACGCCGGTGCATTCCCTGCTGCACGAAGCCGGACACTTTGTCTGCATGACGCCGGAGCGCAGGGCGGGGCTGCATACCGATGCCGGTGGTGATTACGCGGAAGAAAACGGGGTGTGTTACCTGCAGATCCTGCTGGCGGACCAGCTGCCGGGCCTGGGGCGCGAGCGCATGATGCGGGATATGGACGCCTGGGGTTACAGCTTCCGGCTGGGTTCTGCCCGTGCCTGGTTCGAGCAGGATGCGGAAGACGCCTGGCAGTGGTTGCGCGACCGTAACCTGGTCGATGCATCGGGGCAGCCGACGTGGCAACTGCGTGACGGGGCCTTATAGTTCGCCGCAGACAATAAAATGCCGGTCGCTGACCACTTCAATTGCCAGCTGTTCGAGCCCCTGTCGTGCCAGTTGCTGACGTACTTCGTCGGGCCGGTAGGCGGCCAGCAGGGAATGGAAAAAATCTTTCTGCAATACGGCGGGTTCGTCAGCCGCGTATGTTTTCAGCAGGGACTCGGCCCGGGCGCGGTCCCCGGGTCTCATCAAATCCATTACAAAGACCCTGGAGCCGGTCCGTCCGTGGCGGGCTATGGTCTCCCACAGGACTGCGGGTTCGGAGAGATGGTGCAGCAGGCTGTTGGACAGCAGCAGGTCATAGTGTGGCAGCGGCAGCGTTGCGTCTGGCAGGCGGGCGGAAAAATAGCGGATGCGTTCATCCAGCGACGCCGCCCTGGTGTCGCGTCGCGCCAGCTCCAGCATGGGCGCGGAGGCATCGATTCCGTGGATCCGGCAGTCCGGGAAACGCCGCGCGAAGCGCCGGCAGATATCACCGGGCCCGCAGCCGAGATCCAGCACCGTCCCGCACAGCCCGGTGCCGAAACGCTGCGCCACCAGTTCGACAAAATAATCGTGCGGTGCGCTGAAGTCAGCCTGCGCATAGGCCAGCGCCTGGGCGGGGTCGTCCATGAGTTCCGGTTCCGGAATCCGTTCCATCGACACGCACTACCAGTCGGGGATGGATTCGAATGCGAACAGGCTGTCGACGGTTTCGCGCCTGCGCACGACCTGTGCATCGGCGCCGTCCACCAGGATTTCGGCAGCACGCGGCCGGCTGTTGTAGTTTGAACTCATGGTAAAGCCATAGGCGCCGGCGGAACGCACGGCGAGCAGATCGCCTGCCTGCAGCGCCAGCACACGGTCCTTGCCGAGAAAATCACCGGTTTCGCACACCGGTCCCACGATGTCCCAGTGCAGTGGTTCGCCATCGCGCGGGCTGACCGGCACGATGTCCTGCCACGCGCCGTACAGCGCCGGCCGGATCAGGTCATTCATGGCGGCATCCACAATCGCGAAATTCCGGTTGGCGCTCTGCTTCAGGTATTGCACTTCGGTTACCAGGATGCCGGCATTGGCGGCAATCGCGCGCCCGGGTTCGATCAGTATTTCCCGCTTGCTGCCGGCCAGGCGCGCGACCAGTGGCCGCACGTATTCAGTGGGTGTCGGCGGGTGTTCATCCCGGTACGGCACACCCAGGCCGCCACCGAGGTCCAGGTGATGGATGTCGATACCCTGAGTTTCCAGGCGATCGACCAGTTCCAGGATCCGGTCCAGGGCGTCGACGAAGGGCGCAATGGTGGTGAGCTGCGAGCCGATATGGCAATCCATGCCCTCTACCCTGAGGTGATCGGAATCGGCGGCCTGCCGGTAGGTGTCCAGGGCGGTGTCTACGGTGATGCCGAACTTGTTTTCCTTCAGGCCGGTCGAGATATAGGGGTGCGTGTTGGCGTCCACATCCGGGTTGACGCGCAGCGATACCGGCGCGCTCACCCCGTGGGTTCGGGCCACGGTCTCCAGGCGGGCCAGTTCAGCAGCGGATTCCACATTGAAGCAGCGAATACCGGCCTGCAGTGCCTGTTCCATTTCCGGCGCGGTTTTCCCTACCCCGGAAAACACGACCCTGGCCGGGTCTCCACCGGCGCGCAGCACCCGCGCCAGTTCACCGCCGGAGACGATATCGAAGCCCGAACCCAGCCTCGCCAGCAGGGCCAGTACGGCCAGGTTCGAGTTGGCCTTGACCGCGTAACAGACCAGGTGTGGATGTTCCCCCAGTGCCTGGTCGAAGGCGGTCCAGTGGCGTTCCAGGGTGGCCCGCGAGTACACGTAAAGCGGTGTGCCATGCGTGGCGGCGAGCTGCCGTACATCGACCTGCTCGGCCAGCAGGTGGCCGTCCCGGTAATCGAAGTGATCCATCAGGGGGCGTCTTTTTCCGGTGCTTGCGCAGGTGCCGGGTCGGCCTGCGGGGGCGGTGCCTGCGTCTGCGTCTGTGTAACGGGTGCAGCGTCATCGGGAAGGTATAGTGCTCCGTCCTGGCCGCAGCCGGACAGCATGGAACTGACAGCGGCCAGCGTAACGGTGATCCAGAGCAGGTACTGTACCCGGCAGATTGTCATGGTTTTTCCTGGTTGCGTGCCTGGCACGAGTATACGAAGCGGGAGCCAAAAGCCCAAATCTGTGCGCTGGCCGGGAATTTCCGGTGGCGTGGACGGGGCGGCACAGGACCCCTGCCCGCCCGGTTCAGACCGGGTGGTCGAGGTGTACCGGTTCGCTGCGGAACAGGTACCATACCGGCACAATCGGACAACGCAGTGCGCGCGCAGCGTGCTGGAAGCAGGACAGGCGATGCTGGAAACACTGGAAATCGAGCCTTCCCGGGCAGCCAACGCGGTAGTCATCTGGCTGCATGGCCTGGGCGCGGACGGTCACGATTTCGTGCCGCTGATTCAACAATGGGGTCTTGTGGAGGAACTGAAGGTGCGCTTTGTGCTGCCGCATGCGCCGCGACGACCGGTCACACTCAATAATGGCATGGTGATGCGTGCCTGGTACGATATCGCGGACCTGGAATTCGCGCAGTGCGAGGACCGCGCGGGTATCGAGCAGTCGCAGCAGCAGTTGCTGGCGTTGATCGACCGGGAGACCGGGCGTGGTGTGCCGGCCGACAGGATCCTGCTGGCCGGATTTTCGCAGGGTGGCGCACTGGCGCTGCACACTGCGCTGCGCATGACGGGGCCGCTGGCCGGGGTGCTGGTGCTGTCGGCCTACCTGCCACTGGCGGCACAACTGGCGGATGAAAAACGGGCAGACCCGGCGTTACTGACCCTGCGCATGGATCATGGTGAACGGGACCCGGTGGTAAAATTCGCGGTGGCGGAGCGTTCCCGTGCCATCCTGGAAAAACAGGGCTACCACGTGGATTTTCACCGCTATCCCATGGAGCACAGTCTGTGCCCGCAACAGATTGAGAGCCTGAAGCACTGGCTCACACGACAACTTGCTTGACGCATATCAAGGACGCCTGGCCGCCGGCTCGCGCACAATATACCGCTATGAATGTACTTGTAGTTTTTATGGTTTTGATCCTGTTGCCGCTTTCCACTGTCTCCGTGGCGGGGTCCGGTGAGGGTGCCGTGCTCTATCGGCAGAATTGCTCTGTGTGTCATGGTGTCGATGGCGATGGCGGTGTGGGTATCCCCCTGAACCTGCCTGATTTTCTGGCGGTCGCCAGTGATGATTACCTGCGTAACACCCTGCGCGACGGCCGTCCCGGTCGTGTCATGCCGGCCTTTACCAGTCTCAGTGATGCAGAGGTGGAGGCCATTATCGGTTATATACGCAGCTGGTCCGGGCAGGAAGCCCCGGTTTATCACAAGCACGCACTGCACGGTGATGTACAGCACGGCCGACAGCTGTTCGAGCAGCACTGCACGGCCTGTCATGGTAACCGGGGCCAGGGTGGCACCGGCACCGGGGTAACCTTTTCACGCCCGCGCGAGGCACCGGTGATGGCGCCGGCGCTGGACAATCCCGGATTCCAGGACTCGGTAAGCGATGCCATGCTGAAGGCCACGCTGTTGCGTGGCCGCAAAGGGACACCGATGCCCTCGATCGCGTCGCTTGGACTGAAAGAAAAGGATGCCGACGACCTGGTGGCCTACCTGCGCACCCTGAAGATAGAGTCTCTGGCCGGGGACAGTGAGGCACTGGAACCGGTCATCCGCTACGAATCCGAATATGACCTCGAGCAGACACTGGAAAATCTCAAGCAGGCAGTGGTGGGGCGAAATTTCCGTGTGATCCGCGAGCAGTACCTGGACCAGGGGCTGGCCGCCGAAGGTGAGGAAGATAAACACAGGGTCATCCTCTATTTTTGCAACTTTGCCTTCCTGAACGATGCGCTGGCCATCGATCCGAGGGTCGGCCTGTTCCTGCCCTGCCGCATCACGTTGATCGAAACTGAACACGGCGTACAGTTGATGAGCATCAACCCGAAAAATCTCAGCCGTCTGTTCAATAACAGCGAGCTGGATCGCTACTGCGAGCAGATGCACGATCTGTACGCGGAGATCATGGAGGACGCCACGCTGTGAAAAGGCTTTTTCTTCTTCTGTCGTTATTCCTGGTTTCGCCTTTGCTGGCTGCCCAGGACCTGTTCATGGTGCGTTCACAGCTGCCTTTCCCGGAAGCCATGTCGGTGTTGCAGCAATCCATCGGCGAAAGCGGTTTCCACATTTCACGCGTGCAGCGGGTGGATATCGGCCTGACAAAGTCGGGTTATAAAACCGACAAGTACCGGATCGTGTTCTTTGGCGACCTGGACGAGTTGCACTCGGTCAGCGACCGGCACCCGGACCTGATTCCCTATCTGCCGTTGAAAATCGCGATATTTGCCGAAAACGGCGAAACGCTGTTGCTGGCGTCCAGCTTCAAACACCTGCGCCCCTTCTATACCAGCCCGGACCTGCTACAGAAATTTGACCGCTGGGAATCCGCCATTCGGGAAATTCTCGAGCGGGTGCGTGTAGCCGAGTAAGCGTGGTCAGCGGCTTCTGATTTTCTGCAGTGCTTCATTCAGCAGGCTCTCGATGCGTTTCTTGTAGTTGAGGAAATGGATCGATTGCACGCTTTCGGGATTCCCGCTGACCAGCATGGTCGGGCTTACATCAATATCTGAAATGTAGATCGGGTAGTGACTGCCGCTGCGCCTTTTGCGCGTAATATGGTCGGCCACTTCGGCAAACAGCGTGTTGCCGAACTCCAGCGCCGAGAATTCCTGCTTGCCGCAGAATATACTGAAAGAACCCTGCTGCCGGTCCTCGAGATCACCGATGATCTGTACGTCCAGGTAGCGCCGCGGACCGTTGCCGGCCGGTGGTTTGACCGGTTCAGCCGTGTACTGCCCCTGGCCATCCTGGTTGATCTGGTAGTAAACCGGGTGGTTGTCGTCCTGCAGGCGATCGTAGCTGCGCAGGTTACGCAGTCGGTAGTGTATATTGTCAATAAAGTTGCTGAACTGGCCCAGCAGTGTCTGCCGGTCATGAAATGCTACGCTCTGGTGAAACAATGAACCTCGTTCGTCCAGGATATAGACCTGGGCGCGTCCGCCGTGTACCCGGTAGAACATCTGCAGTACGTTTTCCCGGTTCATTTTCAGCGCTGCTGGCAGTGGGGAATCGTCCAGCATCTGGTCGTCCATGCGCACCGGACTGAATGCCGCCTGGGGCCTGCCGAGGTAGTTCAGCAACGCGCTGTGAGAATCCAGTTCGGTGTAGCGTGGAACATCGTTTTCGCATTGCAGAACGTAGTAATTCTGCCCGATGCGCAGCGCATAACGCGCATGTCTGCGCCAGTAATTTCGATAGAAGAACTCGCACAGGTCGTTGTAGAGCGTCTCCAGGCGGCGCGCTATTATGGCGCCGCGGGAAGAAGAAAAACTGAAGCAGGGAACGGGTGGCGGCATTTTCCCCTGGTTCACCGGCAGCCATGCGAAGTAGTCACACAGGCAGTCGAGCAGTGCAGTAGCGCCGCTGTAGCGGAAAGTCAGTATTTCTCCCCACGAACTTACGGCGATCATTTCGAAGCCGGTGGCAAGGTTTTCCCACTGTCCGCCGTAGCTCAGCGGATCGACGCGCTCACTGACCAGCTGCATGCCGTTACGGGTAAGCTTCTCCATCGGGTCGTGCGCCAGGTTGATAAACAGTCCCGCCTGCCGGATCGTTGCCGCGTCTGCCAGCGCCTGCATGTCGCTTTCCGGCGTTCTGCCATTGGGAAACATTTGCTGCAGGCAGTCCAGCACGCAACGTAACTCCCACTGGCTGAGGCTGCAGTCCGGCGGCTGGATACTGATACTCGAGGGATTGCGGTTGATCAGGCCGTTAAAATGGCACCAGGCAAGCAGTTCCAGCAGGCTCGAGGTGCGTTTCAGGGGCGTATGTTCGGCGGCGTCACGGGTCAGCACGTTACCCCGGTAGATGGCCCAGCCGGACCGGTTCTGGTCCAGGTAGTGCAGCGACAGGCGTTCCTCGGACAGGTCTTTCGATACTCCGGGGTTGATCATTTCGACCTTGCCGGACTTGCGCTCGAAGGCAACGTAGAGCTTGCGTCCCAGCAGGTTGAGATCGTCCGAGCGGATGGTCGCATCGCGGTTACTTTCACGACCGAATTGCGACAGGGCACGGTAACTGTGCGTGAGCTCTTCCACCAGCAGCTGACGTTCTTCCAGTACGCGCCTGATTTTCCACTGGCGGCGCTGGTCCAGTGAGGTCAGCCTGGCCTTGCTCCAGCCCCAGGTCTCGACCCGTTCACGCACCGCTTCCCGGCGCCAGGAGCGGTTGTGTCCCCGGTCCGGCTTGCTCATGGGCTCGTTGACCTTGAAGTAGAAGCAGCGCCTGGCGAGGTCCAGGCGTTCCAGTTCCCGGCGCGAAAACAGGTACTCCTCGACCGCGTTACACATCATGACGTAGGGATCCAGCTGGTCCAGCTGGGCCCGGGCGTTGTGAACGGCCTTCTTGAACTGTATCGCCAGCATCTCCATGTCCGGGTACTGGTTGGCGTAGGCTTCCAGCAACAGGATCTTGAGGATGGACTTGTACGGCGAATCGACAGCCTTATGGAGTTGCCACAGGGTGGCGCCGAAAAATTCTTCGACAGGCAGGTGCGACAGGCCACCGAAATCCACGATATCGCCTGCCTTGATGAAACGATTGGCAATCAGTTTGTCGACGTAGCGGTCGTATTCCTGCTCGTGTTCCGCCGGCACCAGCCACCAGACCGGGTAGCGCCCCGCAACCAGCAGACCGGTGCGGTAGAATTCGTCCAGCAACAGGTGGTGCTGGCAACTGCCGGCATTCTCGTTGCTTAGCTGCTGGTGCTCCTGCTGCCGGAACGAAACATCGTCCATGAGGAAGAAATGAACTTCGAGGCCCAGTGATTCCGCCCAGCTTTGCACCGCATCGGCTTTTTCCTGCAGGGCGGCGATGTCCTCCGCGACCAGCCCGGGGCGGTGACAGACCCAGATATCGAAGTCGCTGGATTTCGAGTAGGCGATGGTGCCGGTGCTGCCCATCAGGTACAGGCCGTGAATGGAATAGCGGCGCTGGGCGCGTCGCCGGTAGCTGAAGCTTTTAGCCAGTTTGCGTGCTGCCTGTATGCAGCGTTTGCCGGGTGTGAAATCGGATATGCCACACGGTGTTTTGTTGGACAGGTAGCCGGGTAACATGGGGTGGTTGATATGAAACAGCAGTGGCAGCAGGCGGATAAAAATACGCTGACGCAGTTGCAGGGAGTCCTGTACCCGCCGCAGGCGGTCCTTGTTCAGGGCCAGGAAGCGGCGTTTGACGGCGCGCAGTTCCAGCGCGTCGATATCGATATCCCGGTGCCTGCTGAACTCCGCTGCAACCACGTCCTGTGTCGCGGCAACCCTGGCGGCCGGCACCGGCCGGGTATCCGGGGCGTGTTTGCGGGAGGAGGACACGACAGCGGGCTGCTACAACGCGATGGCGTGCCCGGTCTGCCGTGCTCGAGCCTCTGACAGCGCCATGCCGGCGCGTCTCAGCAGAGTGCCGGCATTATCCTTTTTGCGCCAGCCGGCGACGCCGTAACAGGTGGTCAGTTCAGCGACGTTGATTTCATCGCCTGCTGCCGCGAGCAGCCGTTCGAGTTTACCGGCGAGTTGCAACGCCGACGTTTCGGTGGTCTCCGGCAGGACCAGTATCAGTTCGCGCTGCTCGTTGCAGCCGATCAGGTCCGCCCAGCGCAGCTGGTCTTTCAGCAGGCGGGCGATGTGCAGCAGCAATGGTTCCTGGTCGCCCTCGCAGTGGACTTCCATCATGATGACCGACATGGCGCTGTTGTAGCGCCTGGAGCGTGCCACCTGGGGTTCCAGCGCCAGCACGATGCCCCGGGAGTTCAACAGGCCGGTAAACGGGTCGGTCAGCACATGCTGTTTGAGTTCTTCGCTCAGGCGGGTATGCGCCTGTTCCAGCTCAACCTGTTTGCTGACATCCACATACAGCCGGGCCTGTTCGCATTCCTCTCCCGGCAGGTCGATACAGTGAACCTCGAAATGGTGCTCGGCGTCATTACGGTCCGTCCAGCGGATGAAACGGTCGTTGCCAAGCAGTATCCGTACCGGGTGATTTCCCAGCCCGGAGTGCTTGCGGCCCTGCAGGTCACTTGCCTGCAGGCGCCCGACCAGCTGCTCGAACGCAGGGTTGTAGCCACACACGCAGCCTTGCCGGTCCATCAGTACTACCGGGAAAGGAATAAGCTCTACAATCGCAAGGGCATGTTTCGGCGAAAGATTTTCCGACATCGGGCTAACACTCCAGGACAGGTACGGGGCAACTAGCGGCTACCTGTTGGTATATCGGAATCTGTGACCGGATCTTTATCGGGGGCGTGCGGCGTGCACAGTGCACGGGCTAGTCGTATTCCTCGGCGCGCAGGGCCTTGCCGCGCACCCGCTCGACCGGGTAGCGCTGTTCGTTGATGCGGATCTTGTCGAGCGCAGCGGCGACCAGGTCGATATCCAGCTGGTCCGCGGTACGGACCAGGTAAATCAGGATGTCGGCCAGTTCCAGCCGTACGGCTGCCTTTTTAGCGGCCTCCGGCTGCCAGCTCTGTTCTTCTGTAAGCCATTGGAAATGCTCTACTAGTTCGGCTGCTTCGGCAATCAGTGCCATGGCCAGGTTTTTGGGGGAGTGAAACTGCTGCCAGTCCCGCCGTTCGGCAAAATCCGCCAGTTGCCGGCGTAACTGTTCGAGGCTGTCGGAAGGCTGCTGGCTGGACATGCGGCTAATTAAATCATATCGGGTGCCGATAAGCCTAAAACCGAAATAGTGAGCAGAAAAACAGGCGGCTGGGCAAACTTGTGATACCAGGGAAGCGATATCTGCTAGCGGCACTGACGGGATTCTGCACCTGTTTGCAGCTGGTTTCAGCCGCCGAAATCAGGGGGACCGTCACGGTCGAATACCAGGGCATGTTTGACCCTGACGGGGCGACGCCGGTATACCCGGTTGCCGTTGCCCTGCTGCCCGCCAGCGGACAGCACCTGCCGCGTCGCAGTCCGCACGTGGAACAGGTAGAGATCATCGGCAATCGCATGCGCCCGGCTTTCCTGATGGTGCACAAAGGTGACCGTGTCAGATTTATCAACCGTGACCATGTATTCCACGAATTGTTCACCCTGTCCGCCGATCACCCGGTAGCGCTGCAGCTGGGCAAGGCATCTACCGCCGGATCGCAGCAGTCACTGCGGCTGGATCAGACCGGGACGACCCATTTTTTCTGCCGGATTCACAGCAAAAGCTACGCGCGCATCGAAGTAGTGGATACCCCCTACCTGCAAATGGTGCAACCCGGGCACCAGTTTCACTTCGTTGGACTGGCGGCTGGTGAATGGAAGTTGCGTCTGGCTTCCGCAGACGGCAAAACGCGCTGGCTGCCGGTTACCGCCATGACTTCACCGGCTCCGCTGCGGCTGAGTGTGATGTCGCGCGGGGGTGGTCGTGGCGATACCAGCAGCATGATCAGTAGGAACAGACATGAATATTGAGCAGAAAAATACCCTGTTCATTATTTCACTGGTGCTGCTGGTGCTGGTCAGTGTTGCCGGCGCGTCTTTTCTGCTGGTGCGCGACCACGTGGAGGACAGTATTCACGGTGACCTGAGGCGTGCGCAGGCGGTGTTTGTGCAGGCCCAGCGCAACCGCTTCGACAACCTGCTTACGGTTGCCCGCAGCCTGCGCGACGAGCCCAGCCTGATTGCTGCTTCCTTGACCGGCGATATCGGCACCGTGCGCGGTATGCTCGATGATCTGTTTCCGCGTCCGGGAGCGGATTTCGTGGCCATTTATCTGGATACCGGCCCCGGCGGGGTCGCCGGTGCCGGTAACAAGCCCCACTATACGTCTCCACAGGTGCTGGGTGCCCGGTCACTGGTTGGCCTGGTCCGTGGCCTGACCCGGGGTGAGTCAGTCAGCCTGGGGAATGCATTGCTGTACGACAGCTGGTTACAGCTGGTCGCGATTCCTGTCGAGAGCCCGCTGGGCGGGCGGATCGGTGCCCTGCTGGTCGGCAAGCGGTTTGGTGATGAGGATTTACAGACCCTGCGCCAGCTGGTGAACGCCGATATGGCCATTTACAGCGGCAGCCAGTTGCTGGCAAGCAGCATCAGGGGATTACAGCCAACCCTGGGCCGGATTAACGCTTCCGGCGGCTCGGTGGAAAGCGGTACCTTTGACATTGACGGTGAACGTTTCAGTTTCCGCCTGTTGCCCGCACTGGAGCACAGTGGCAGCAGTGAACAGTCGGCTATGGTGCTGCTGGCAGCCAGGCATTCCAGCTACTGGGCGCCCTATATCACGCTGGGTGAAAATGCGTTGTATTTCTCGGCGCTCATCCTGTTGCTGGCAGGTTTGTTCGGTGTCAGTATCAGCCGGCACACACTCACCCGCCCTATCCAGTTGCTGGCGCGTGCGACCCAGGCCATCGCCAGTGGTGATATGAGCCACAAGGTGTCGATAAAACGCAATGACGAGCTGGGCCAGCTCGGCAAGTCGCTCAATACCATGCTCGGTGCGCTGAGTTCCTCCCAGAGTGACCTGAAGCGCAGTCGTCAGCGCTTTCGCGATTTTGCTTCCAGTTCATCGGACTGGTTATGGGAAACCGATCGTGGCGGGCACTTCACCTTTGTTTCCAGCAGTGTTTCGGAAACACTGGGCATGTCTGCGGAGCACCTGCTGGGACGCACACCGGCGGAGAGCTTTCCCTGCAGCAGTCTTGGCGAGCTGATGGAAGCCTTGCGTCCGGCCGGCAAGAAACCGGGCAAGTTCCGCAATATAGAGATCTGGGTGCGATCGCTGAACGCGGACGAGCATTGCCTGCGTCTGAGCGGTGTACCGGTATACAGCAGTAAAACCTTCATGGGCTACCGTGGCACAGCCAGCGATATCACCAAGCTCAAGCTGGATGAAAAGCGCATGGTGATCCTCGCCAATCAGGATCACCTGACCGGCCTTGCCAACCGGCGCCGTTTCCTGGAAGACCTGAACCACGAAATCCGCCGCGTAGAGCGGCATGGCCAGTTCGGGGTATTGTTACTGGTCGACCTGGATCACCTGAAACTGGTGAACGATACGGCAGGTCATGCGGCCGGTGACCAGATCATCGTGCAGGTGGCCGGTCTGCTCAAGCGGGCCTCACGTGACCAGGATTTCCTGGCGCGCATCAGTGGTGATGAATTCGCGGTGGCTTACTCGGCGATGAACGAAAACCAGGGCTATGAAAAGGCAGCCCGGTTGCTGGAGCGTATCAATGCACTGAAACCCCGCTACGGGGGCCGCACACTGAATATTTCGGCCAGTGTGGGCATGGTGACCTTCCCGAAGCAGGGCAAGGTGCCGGTTGAACTGATGGCCAAGGCGGACGCCGCCATGAGCGTTGCCAAGGCCGGTGGACGTAACCGCGTGCACCGTTACAGTGAAACTGACATGATGCGCGAGCGCATGGACAACCAGCTGGTGTGGAAAGACCGGCTCCTGGATGCGCTGGAAAATGATCGCTTGCACCTGGTCTTCCAGCCGATTGTCCTGGTGGCCAGCAACCAGGTGCACCACTACGAGGTGCTGGTGCGCATGCGGGAAGATAACGGTGCCCTGATCGCGCCCGGTAAATTTATTCCTGCCGCGGAGCAGTTCGGCCTGATCCAGCATGTCGACCGTCAGGTCGTCACCAAGGCGATCCGCTACCTGGCAGATCTGCCCCCGGACATGGCAAATGTCGGGTTTTCGCTCAACCTCTCCGGCCTGTCCGTGGGTCGGCAGGATATGTACGATCTCATTGAACAGGAAATTCGCGAGGGCGGTATCGACCCGGGCCGGCTTACCTTCGAGATTACCGAGACCGCCGCCTGCGAACAGATCAATACCGCAATGGAGTTTTTCCAGAAAATCCGCCAGCTGGGCTGCCTGGTTTCGCTGGATGATTTCGGTGTTGGATTTTCATCCTTTTCGTACCTGAAACATTTGCGCGCCGATATTCTGAAGATCGACGGCAGTTTTATTCGCGACATCCACAACAGCAGTGCTGACCAGCTGTTTGTCAAGGCACTGGTCGATGTGGCGCGTGGCATGGGGATGCGCACCATTGCCGAATTTGTGGAGAACGAACAGGTGTATGAGCGCGTGCGCGGCCTGGGGGTGGACTATGTGCAGGGCTACTACCTGGGTAAGCCGCAAAGCACGCCGGAGCCGGTAAACGAGGTGGCTGACAGGACTACCGGCGCCTCGGTTGCCTGGGTCAGATTATAGGATTCTCTTCCGGGCGCGGCCGATGGCGGCCCTTACCTGGGCCGGTGCGGTGCCACCAAAATGATCGCGTGCCGATACCGAGCCCTCCAGGGTGAGCACTCCATAGACGTCTTCTTCGATCCTGTCCGACAGGTCCTGCAACTCGGACAGGCGCATATCTGCAAGATCACGTCCGCTTTCAATTCCCAGGCGCACGGCCTTGCCGACGACTTCGTGTGCATCGCGAAAAGCCATACCCTTGCGCACCAGGTAGTCGGCCAGGTCGGTGGCCGTGGAATAGCCGCTCGCGGCGGCGCGCCGCATGTTGTCGGCCCGGACCTGCAACGCCGGCACCATATCCGCAAAGGCACGCAGGCAGCCCAGTACCGTGTCCACGGTATCGAACAGTGGTTCCTTGTCTTCCTGGTTGTCCTTGTTGTAGGCCAGTGGCTGGGCCTTCATCAGCATCAGCAGCCCGACCAGGTGGCCGGTTACGCGGCCTGACTTGCCGCGCACCAGTTCCGGCACATCCGGGTTTTTTTTCTGTGGCATGATGCTGGAGCCGGTACAGAAACGGTCCGGCAGATCGATAAAAGCAAACTGTGCCGAGGACCACAGGATCAGCTCTTCGGAGCAGCGCGACAGGTGGGTGAGCAGTAGTGCGGCACAACTGCAGAATTCGATCACAAAGTCACGGTCGCTGACGGCGTCCAGCGAATTCTCTGCAGGTGCGGAGAAACCCAGCAACTCAGCGCTGTAATGCCGGTCGATCGGGAAGCTGGTGCCGGCCAGCGCGGCGGCGCCCAGCGGCATGATGTTGACCCGTTTCAGGCAGTCCATGAAGCGCTCACGGTCACGCTGCAGGTTCTCGAACCAGGCCAGCATGTGGTGACCGAAGCTCACCGGCATGGCGACCTGCAGGTGGGTGAAGCCCGGCATCAGCGTGTCGACTTCACGCTCCGCAAGATCCAGCAGGCCGGTCTGCAGGCGCAGCAGTTCCCCGCACACGGCCTGGATCTGGTCGCGCAGGTAGAGTCGCAGGTCGGTGGCGACCTGGTCATTGCGCGAGCGACCGGTGTGCAGTTTTTTGCCTGCCTCGCCGATCAGTGCGGTCAGGCGGGCCTCGATATTCATGTGCACGTCTTCCAGGCTGACCGACCATGCAAAGCGACCCTGCTCGATATCCTGCTCGATCCGGTCCAGCCCATCGATAATGGCGTCACATTCGTTACGGTTGATTACCCCGACCTTCTCCAGCATGCGCGCGTGGGCGCGCGACCCCTGGATATCGTAGCGGTACAGGCGTCGGTCAAAATCCACGGAGGCGGTAAAGGCCTCGACAAAGGCGTCGGTCGATTCGGTAAAACGGCCGCCCCAGGGTTTATCGCTGCTGGAATTGTCACTCATATCAGGTCTGGTCAGGTTCATCCCGGTTCAACAGCACCGCAGTATACCTGAAGTTCCTGTAACGCTTGGCCGATATTCAGTTATTCCGTACCCAAAGGCAGGCCAGAGAGGCCGCTTCGTCGCTATGAAACAGGGCCAGTCCACCACCCGTCAGCCTGACCGGCAGGAAACGCTGTTCCTGCCGGGCTTCTGTGATATCCGCATGGTGTTCGCCGTGGTGGTGATTGCCGAACTGCTGGCGTTCGTGCTGGTGCTGGCCGGCAGTCAGGGAGACCCCTGGAGCGAACTCGGCCTGACCTCGCTGTTCGTGCAGTGGATTGCGCTCAGCAGCGCAGCCGTTCTGTGCCTGGCGCGCCCCATGCTCTCCCGTGTCAGTAATACAGCGGCAGCCCTGACCAGCTACCTGCTGCTGTTGCTGACCACGGCTGTGCTTACCGAACTGGCCTGGCAGCTGGGCGGCACCCGGCTCCATTCCGGACACGCCGGTTTCCTGTTCCGCAACCTGGGGATCAGCGCCATCCTGAGTGCGCTGGTGTTGCGTTACCTGTACGTGCAGCACCAGTGGCGGCAGAAAATCCAGGCCGAGGCGCAGGCGCGCGTACAGGCCCTGCAGGCGCGTATCCGGCCGCATTTCCTGTTCAACAGCATGAACAGCATTGCCTCCCTGACACGCAGTGACCCGGTTCGGGCTGAACAGGCCGTGCAGGATTTGTCGGACCTGTTCCGCATCTCCCTGCATGACGCATCCGGGCGGGTGACACTGGAGGATGAGCTGGAGGTGGCGCAGGGCTATTTACGCATGGAAGCGCTGCGGCTGGGGGATCGCCTGCAGGTGGAATGGGATATTGAACGCCTGCCCCGCAAGCGCCTGGTGCCTTCACTGATCCTTCAGCCATTACTGGAGAATGCCGTTTACCACGGCATAGAACCCTTGCCGCGGGGCGGCCGGATTCGTGTCAGTGGCAAAGCAGAAGGCCGAAGAGTATCCATAACGGTGTGTAACCCACGCGTGCCGGACGGTGCGGATGGCCACCCCGGGGGCAACCGGATCGCGCTGGAAAATATCCGCCTGCGCCTGCAGCTGGCCTTCGGTGAACAGGCCGGCGTGGCGTTGCGGGAAAACGGTGACCGGTTTGAAACCACGCTGTACTTTCCCAGGGAGAAGATGCAATGAAATGCCTGGTTGTAGACGATGAACCGCTGGCGCGCCAGCGCCTGGTGCGGCTGCTGGAAACGACGCAGCAGTGCGAGGTATGCGGCGAAGCCGGCGACGGTCAGCAAACCCTGCAGGAAGTGCAGCAATTGCAGCCCGACCTGGTATTGCTGGATATTCGTATGCCGGGCATGGACGGGCTGGAGGCGGCGCGGCATCTCGCCTGCCTGGATAAACCGCCGGCAATCGTATTCACCACGGCATACGGTGATCATGCCCTGGAAGCGTTTGAAACCCAGGCGGTCGATTACCTGCTGAAACCCATACACCCCGAACGCCTGGTGCAGGCGCTGGAAAAGGCGCGGCGCCTGACCCGGGCACAGTTACAGGAATTGCAGGATGCAGAGGACGGGGGTGGCCGAAGCCACCTGTGCGCCCGTGTGCGGGGCAACCTGGAGCTGATCCCGCTGGTCGACGTGGTCTACCTGCAGGCCGACAACAAGTACGTAACCGTGCGTTCCCGGCAGCGGCAGATCCTGATCGAGGAATCCCTGAAATCGCTGGAGCAGGAATTTGCCAATCGTTTCATCCGCATACATCGTAATGCACTGGTGGCCGTCGCAGCGATTCGCGGGCTGGAGAAGGATGCCGAAGGTCACTGTTGCGTGGTACTGGATGGCGTCGAAGAGCGTCTTGAAGTCAGTCGACGCCTGTTGCCGGATGTCCGCAAGCGGATCCGCGCCGGTATCGTCTAGACATCATGTTTTGACCTGCCCAACCTCAAGCAGCGTGGGTTAAGCTGGAGGTTGGAAACCCTTGGCTCAGAGCCACAATTGAGGAGGACAGGTCATGAAAGAGTTTACCGCAGAAG
>JALSRZ010000135.1 GCA_026984515.1 Thiohalobacter sp.
CGGAACCCGGTGAGAAATGCGGGCTAGGCCAGGTCCCCCCACAGGGCCTGCACCGCGCTGAGCGTTGCCAGCGCCGCTGTTTCAGTACGCAGCACCCTTGGCCCAAGCCGCACGCGCTGAAATCCGGCCGATACGGCCAGCATCATCTCCTGCTCCTCCAGCCCACCTTCCGGTCCGACCAGTATACGAACCCGGTTCACCGCTTGCAGGTCACGGAGGCTGGTTTCCGCCCCGGGGTCGAGCACCAGTTGCAGGGCATTGTTTTCCGTGGCACACCAGTCCGTTAAGCTGCCGGGCTCCTGCAGGGCCGGCAGCACAGAGCGACCGGATTGTTCACACGCGGCACGCATTACACCCTGCCAGTGCGCCAGGCGTTTTTCCAGGCGCTGGTCCTGCAGACGGACCTGTGAGCGGCTGGTCCAGAGCGGCGTCACGGTGTTCACACCGAGTTCCACGGATTTCTGCAGCACGAAATCCATGCGTTCTCCCCGCGAGACACCCTGTCCCAGCTCGATATACAACGCGGATTCGTTGCAGACCGGTTCGCTGTTGCGTATGCGGGCCAGCACCTGCTTTTTGTCAGCGCTTTCCACGATAGCGTGGTAGTCCCGGCCTGAGCCATCGAACAGCACCAGCGTATCGCCATCGCGAAGGCGCAGTACACGCGTGATGTAGTGGCTGGTTTCCCGGTCCAGTGCAACCGTTGCCCCGTGGGTGAGCGTCTGCTGGGTATAAAAGCGGGAAGTGCGCACAGGGTGGCACCGTTCAGAGGCCCAGCCTGTTCCAGATTGCGCTGGTGGGGCCGGCCTGGTTCATGGTGTAGAAGTGCAGGCCGGGAGCGCCGGCATCCAGCAGCGCCTGGCACATTTCCGTGATCACGTCTTCACCAAAGGCGCGGATGGAAGCCCGGTCATCGCCGAAAGTTTCCAGCCGCTTGCGGATCCAGCGTGGGATCTCGGCGCCGCACATGTCAGAGAAACGCGCCAGCTGGGTATAGTTGGTAATCGGCATGATGCCGGGCACGATGGGGATGTTGATATCCCGTTTATCGCACTGTTCGACAAAATGGTAGTAGGCGTAGGGGTTGAAAAAATACTGGGTGATGGCGCTGTCCGCACCGGCCTCGACCTTGTGTTTGAAGTTGTCCAGGTCGGCATCGGCGTTGTCGGCCTGCGGGTGGTACTCCGGGTAGGCGGCGACTTCGATATGAAAATGGTCGCCGGTTTCGCTGCGGATGAACTGCACCAGTTCATTGGCATAACGGAATTCGCCCGGTTGACCCATGCCCGACGGTATATCGCCGCGCAGTGCTACGATATGGCGGATATTCTGTTGCCGGTACCGTTCCAGGATGTCACGTATGCTGTCCCTGGTGGAGCCCACACAGGACAGGTGCGGCGCCGCTTCTATGCCCGAATCACGCTGGATCTCGCACACTGTCTCGAATGTGCGTTCGCGGGTGGATCCGCCGGCGCCGAAGGTGACCGAGAAAAAGCGCGGTTTCAGCCCGGCCAGTTGCGCACGCGTTGCACGCAGTTTGGCAGCGCCTTCGTCCGTTTTGGGCGGGAAGAATTCAAAGCTGTATACGCGCGGATGTTTTTGTTGAGATTCCATGAGTGTCTGTTCCCTGCACGCGACGGGATAACCCGTACATTACCAGGAGCGGCAGATCCGCCCGATAAAGTACCTGCCCTCGCGGGCAGGCGGCTATCCGGCGAAGCTCAGTAGCGGTAATGCTCCGGCTTGTACGGCCCGTCTACCGGCAGGCCCAGGTACTCGGCCTGTTCCTCGGTCAGCCTGGTCAGGTTGGCGCCGATTTTTTTCAGGTGCAGCCGGGCGACTTTTTCGTCCAGCTGTTTGGGTAACACGAATACCTGGTTTTCATAGTTCTGACCGTTGCTGAACAGTTCCATCTGCGCCATCACCTGGTTGGTGAAGGAGGCCGACATCACGAAGCTCGGATGCCCGGTTGCGCAGCCGAGATTCACCAGGCGACCCCTGGCCAGCACGATGATCTTCTTGCCATCGGGGAAGATTACGTGATCCACCTGGGGCTTGATTTCTTCCCACTGGTATTTCTCCAGTGAAGCGATATCGATTTCCGAATCGAAGTGACCGATGTTGCAGACAATCGCCTCGTCCTTCATGGCCACCATGTGGTCGTGGGTAATGACGCTCAGGTTGCCGGTGGTAGTGACGAAGATATCGCCGATGCCGGCAGCTTCTTCCATGGTGACCACCCGATAGCCTTCCATGGTTGCCTGCAGGGCGCAGATCGGGTCGATTTCGGTGACCAGCACGGTAGCGCCCATGCCGCGGTAGGCCTGTGCGCAACCCTTGCCGACATCGCCGTAGCCCAGTACCACGCAGATCTTGCCGGCGATCATCACGTCGGTGGCACGCTTGATACCGTCGATCAGGGATTCGCGGCAACCGTACAGGTTGTCGAACTTGGACTTGGTGACCGAGTCGTTGACGTTCATGGCGGGGAACAGCAGTTCGCCGGCTTCCTGCATCTGGTACAGGCGGTGTACGCCGGTGGTGGTTTCCTCGGTAACGCCCTTGATACTGTCGGCCATTTTCTGCCACATGCCCGGGTTGCCGGCCAGGTTGCGACGCAGCACGTCCAGGATGGCCTTCCACTCTTCGTTATCGTCGGCCTTTGTTTCCGGCACGGCGCCGGCTTTTTCAAATTCGACACCCTTGTGGATCAGCAGGGTAGCGTCGCCGCCGTCGTCGAGGATCATGTTGGGCATCTGTCCGTCGGGCCAGTTCAGGGCCTGTTCGGTGCACCACCAGTATTCCTCGATGCTTTCGCCTTTCCAGGCAAACACCGGTACACCGGCAGCCGCGATGGCGGCCGCGGCCTGGTCCTGGGTAGAGTAGATATTGCACGAAGCCCAGCGTACCTCGGCGCCCAGTTCGACCAGCGTTTCGATCAGTACCGCAGTCTGGATGGTCATGTGCAGGCTGCCGGTGATGCGTGCACCCTTGAGCGGTTTCTGTGCGCCGAATTCCTCGCGCAGGGCCATCAGGCCGGGCATTTCGACTTCCGCGATGCGGATTTCCTTGCGGCCCCAGTCGGCCAGCGAAATATCGGCGACCTTGTAGTCGTTGGTGGAATCAAGAACAGCGTTCATAAGGCATCTCCCTTAAAGATTCTTAAGGTCGAGCGCCGTTGTTTTGAGATGCTGGTTTCGCCGAGCCTGGCGGGCATGGCCCGCTGCAGCGCCCCTCGGGGAACACAGCCAAAAAATAGAAGACCTGTAATTATAGGTTAGCGGGGACAGATTTCAAATCTGTCCCCGCTGTCAGTCAGATACCTGCGTCTGCCTTCAGGATTTCCGCCTTGTCGGTATTTTCCCAGGTAAAACCTTCGTGTTCACGGCCGAAGTGCCCGTAGGCGGCTGTTTTCCGGTACTTGATCTTGTCGGCGTTGAGCAGGTCGAGCATGGTCAGAATCCCGTAGGGGCGCAGGTCGAAGTGCTCGCGGACCAGTTCGGTGATGCGTTCGTCGCTGATCTTGCCGGTGCCGAAGGTGTCGATCATGATAGAAGTCGGGTCGGCGACACCGATGGCGTAGGACACCTGGATCTCGCAGCGCTCCGCCAGGCCGGCGGCAACGATGTTCTTGGCCACGTAGCGACCGGCGTAGGCGGCGGAACGGTCCACCTTGGACGGGTCCTTGCCGGAGAAGGCCCCGCCACCGTGACGTGCAGCGCCGCCGTAGGTGTCGACAATGATCTTGCGTCCGGTCAGTCCGGCGTCGCCCATCGGGCCGCCGATGACAAAGGCGCCGGTGGGGTTGATGTGGTACTGGGTGTCGGCGGTCAGCCACTCACTCGGCAGCACGGGCTTGATGATGTGCTCCATCACCGCTTCCTGCAATTCATTGTGATCGATGTCCGGTGCGTGCTGGGTGGAGAGCACCACGGCGTCGATGGCTACCGGTTTGCCGTCCCGGTAGTGGAAGGTGACCTGGCTCTTGGCGTCGGGGCGCAGCCAGGCAAGCACGCCCTTGCGGCGCATCTCGGACTGGCGGTGTACCAGCCGGTGTGCGTAGGTGATCGGCGCCGGCATCAGCACGTCGGTTTCGTTGGTGGCGTAGCCGAACATCAGGCCCTGGTCGCCGGCACCCTGGTCCTCCGGACGGGAGCGATCGACGCCCTGGTTGATGTCCGGTGACTGCACACCAAGGGCGGTCATCACTGCGCAGCTTTCATAGTCGAAACCCATCTCGGAGCTGGTGTAGCCGATGTCCTGGATAGTGTCGCGCATAATCTTTTCGTAATCGGGTTTGGCGGTGGTGGTGATTTCGCCGGCGATCATGACCATACCGGTCTTGAACAGCGTTTCGCAGGCCACGCGGGCGTGCGGGTCGTCGGCCAGGATGGCGTCCAGCACAGCGTCGGAGACCTGGTCCGACATTTTGTCCGGGTGGCCTTCAGAGACTGATTCAGAGGTAAAAAGATGTTCGTTCATGGAGTTGGCTCCCAATAAATAAAAAACCCGCCAGGCAAAAGCGCTGGCGGGTTCTGGAAAACTGGTTTTCTTTCCGCGCTTTAGCCGTATTTTTATAGCGCCCGCAATCTGACATCAAATCGGCGCTTGCGGGCTATTGTAGGGGGCATGCCCGGTCAGGGTCAACCAGTGGTCGTCACATAGACAGGCAGGCACAAAAAAGCCCGGCAATCCCGGGCTTTATTGTGATCTGAAGTGGGGTCTAGCGGGTTTTACGGCGCGCAATCCCGGCCAGGCTCAGTAGCCCGGAACCAAACAGCCATACCGTGGCAGGTACAGGGACAACAGCAACATCGGCAGTTACAACAATATCATCAATCTTGCCAAAGTCGCCGTCGCCATTATCCAGCCAGAAGGCTACCCAGACTTCGGACTGGTTATCAGCGCCTGCCAGGGAAAAACTTTCGTTGGTGAACTGGGTATTATCCCTTTTGCGCATGAGTTCAATCCACTTCCCGCCCTGGTAGCCCGACACACTGCCGTTCTGGTTTAAAACCGGGCTCCAGTTCCAGTCGCCATCGTGCGGGCCGTAAGTGGTGCCACCGTTGGTAAACTGTGCCTCGTTCTGCAAGTCGATGGTGTTGTTGGCGTCAAACCCGCTACCGATCGACGCAGGTCTGCCGGCGGTCAGGTCACCGATGAAATAGCCCACGACCAGCCTGTCTCGGCTGCCGGATTTGAACGTGCGCCAGTCGAAGCTCAGCTGGAGATTCTGTTTGCCGGTGGTGTCGAGCCTGAACATGATACCGCCATCATCTGACAGCAGGCCGACATGGTTGCCCGGTGTAGGGTTGTTTTCATAACCGGCGTCGTGACCTTTGCCGCCGTACTGCTGCACCCCGATATCGCCGGGATTGGAATAGGTGCCATTACCGATCAGATCGGGGCTGTCCGGGTGTTCGAAGCGTGCTCCATACCAGACTTCATCTGCACCTCCGTTGATTCCGTCACCGCTTCCCACGCTGGTGGGTACTCCGCCGGTGATGCTGTGCGAACCCGAAGTGCCGCTATTGCTGGTGGGGGCGCTGTAATATCCTGAATTTACGCCATCAAAGGTTTCGCTGAACAGCGTTACAGCCTGTGAACCCGCCGAACATGCCAGTAACACCGGCGCGATTGACCAGGTCAATGCATGCTTACTCATTTAATACACTCCTCCTGAATGTGGGCCGACTTTTCTATTGGAAAGTCCCGGCACTGGCGCGATTCTCTGCACGCTGAATATCATGTGTAAGCAGGTGTTATGCCAACTCTATAATTATATAAATTTCAAATGGTTATAAACCATTCTCTAACATGCTGTTTTTATTAGTGTAAATTTACTCGTCACTACCCAAAGGTACAATGTATGGATATTATTTAGTAAATTCATGTAGTTGAATAGATTCTATTTTGGCTTGAGATGTCGAGATTGCTTACAATTACTTCCCTCGAAAACGATCCTGGGTGGTTTTACGGTGGCGGGAACGACAGGTGTGCATGGGCGGTGCTTGCGCTAGAATCTGGCTCCTTTTTCGGTTGCGGGAGTAGGTTGGTATGGTTTCACTGCAAACACCGGTCTGTGAGTTCGGACTGTCAGCGATTGATTTTTCCCTGCCGGGTACCGATGGCAAGGTCTGGACGCTGGAGCAATGCCGCGGCGAGAAAGGCCTGCTGGTCATGTTCATCTGCAATCATTGTCCCTATGTCAAAGCCATCCTCGACCGCCTGGTGCGGGATACCCGGGAATTGCGTGAACTGGGTGTACACAGTGTAGCGATCATGTCCAACGATCCGACCGAGTATGCGGAAGATTCGTTCGAGAATATGAAAGCGGTGGCGGAACGCGAGCAGTTTCCGTTTCCCTACCTTATAGATGAAACCCAGCAGACTGCCCGGGCCTATGGCGCGGTGTGTACCCCGGACTTTTTCGGTTACAACGCGGACCTCGAGTTGCAGTACCGCGGCCGGCTGGATGCCAGTCGCAAGGAGCGTGCAGCGGCGGATGCCCGCCGTGAGCTGTTCGAAGCCATGAGCCTGGTTGCACGCACCGGCAAGGGTCCGCAGGAGCAGATCCCGAGCATGGGATGTTCCATCAAGTGGAAGCACGAAACGGTTTGACGGGCGGGCGTTTTATACCTGCATAGAGAGAATCTTTTGTCTTCGCCCGCTACTGTCAACGATCCGACACCGGGATAAATCAACAGTTGCCCCACGTCCCTATCTGGTGGAGAATGTCGCGCTCGATCCGGCCCGGCGCGACTCGCCAGCCAGGCCAGCCAGGGGCTCGCTTCGCCGGATACGGACTGCCGGTTGCGCGGGAGGGTTCAGCAGCCCCGGCAAGCAGCGCTAAAGAATTCGTTACGCGGTCGCCTTCGAGTACCGGGGGGTGGCCGTTTCGCTGTCGTTACCGGCGGCAGCGCGACCAGATTCAAGACACAAACAGGAGACAGCGATGGCCTCGCGTAAAGAACTTGCGAATGCGATTCGTGCACTGAGCATGGACGCCGTACAGAAAGCCAAATCCGGCCACCCCGGCGCGCCCATGGGCATGGCGGACATCGCCGAGGTGCTGTGGAACGACCACATGCACCATAATCCCAGCAACCCGAAATGGGTCGATCGCGATCGCTTTGTGCTGTCGAACGGCCACGGCTCGATGCTGATCTACTCGTTGCTGCACCTGACCGGCTACGACCTGTCCATCGACGACCTGAAAAACTTCCGCCAGTTGCACTCTAAAACACCGGGCCACCCGGAATACGGCTACGCACCGGGCGTAGAGACCACCACCGGCCCGCTGGGGCAGGGCATCACCAATGCGGTGGGTATGGCCATTGCTGAAAAGGTCATGGCGGGTCAGTTCAACCGCGACGGCCATCACATTGTCGATCACAACACCTTTGTGTTCATGGGCGATGGCTGCATGATGGAAGGCATTTCCCATGAAGCCTGTTCGCTGGCCGGCACCCTGGGCCTCGGCAAGCTGATTGCCTTCTGGGACGACAACGGTATCTCCATCGACGGTCATGTCGAAGGCTGGTTCAGTGACGACACGCCGAAGCGTTTCGAGGCCTATGGCTGGCACGTGATTCGCGATGTCGACGGCCACGATTCTGCGGCCATCGACAAGGCCATTCACGAAGCCAAATCGGTCAACGATAAACCCACCCTGATCTGTACCAAAACGGTCATCGGTTACGGTGCGCCGAACCTGTGCGGCAGCCACGACTGTCACGGTGCCCCTCTGGGTGACGATGAAATCAAGGCCACACGTGAAAACCTGGGCTGGAATCACCCGCCCTTCGAGATTCCGGACGACATCTACGCGGGCTGGAATGCCAAGGACAAGGGTGCTTCCGCAGAATCCGAGTGGAACGAAAAATTCGCGGCCTACAAGGCCGCGCATCCTGACCTGGCCGCCGAGTTCGAGCGCCGCATGGCGGGCGACCTGCCGGCCAACTGGAAAGATGGCGCGGCCAAATTCATCAATGAGGTCAATGAAAAGGCCGAAACCATTGCTTCGCGCAAGGCTTCGCAGAATGCGCTGAACGGCTTCGGTCCGCTGCTGCCGGAATTTCTTGGCGGTTCCGCCGATCTTGCCGGTTCCAACCTGACCATCTGGTCCGGTTCAAAGGGCATCAGCAATACCGTGTCCGACGGTAACTACATCTATTACGGTGTGCGCGAGTTTGGCATGTCTGCCATCATGAACGGTGCCGCGCTGCACGGTGGTTTTATCCCGTATGGCGCCACTTTCCTGATGTTCTCCGAGTATGCACGCAATGCCCTGCGCATGGCGGCGCTGATGAAGATCCAGAGTATTTTTGTGTACACCCACGACTCCATCGGTCTGGGAGAAGACGGTCCGACCCACCAGCCGGTGGAGCAGAC
This sequence comes from Thiohalobacter sp., assembly GCA_026984515.1. GTDB lineage: Bacteria > Pseudomonadota > Gammaproteobacteria > DSM-19610 > DSM-19610 > Thiogranum. The sequence continues at coordinate 8,395 of JALSRZ010000135.1, forward strand.
TGCCACGCTGCGCATGATTCCGAACATGGAAGTCTGGCGTCCCTGCGATGCAGTCGAATCGGCCGTGTGCTGGAAGGCGGCCATCGAACGCACCACCGGTCCAAGCTGCCTGATCTTTTCGCGCCAGAACCTGGCGCACCAGAACCGCAGTGCCGCGCAGATCGCCGATATTGAACGCGGCGCTTATATCCTGAAGGACTGCGACGGAACACCGGACGCCATCATCATTGCCACCGGTTCCGAAGTGGAACTGGCCATGAATGCAGCCGAACAGCTCAGTGGCAGGAAGATCCGCGTGGTTTCCATGCCTTCCACCAACGTATTCGATGCCCAGGACGATGCATACCGCGAGTCGGTGTTGCCGTCTGCCGTGAAAGCACGCGTGGCGGTGGAAGCCGGCGTGACGGATGGCTGGATCAAGTACGTGGGCCTGGACGGCAAGGTGATCGGGATCAATACCTTTGGTGAATCCGCGCCGGCCAGCGACCTGTTCAAGCACTTTGGCTTCACCACGGAAAACGTGGTCAAGGCTGTGGAAGAGGTGCTGTAGGACCTGTTTTGATAAACCCGTCATTGCGAGCGTAGCGAAGCAATCTTTGTGGTCTGCCGCCAGACTGACGGAGATTGCTTCGCTACGCTCGCAATGACGGGGATGGTTTAAATTTTATTACAGTGAACACCAGGATAATTACGGAGAGATCAATATGACAATCAAAGTCGGTATTAATGGTTTTGGCCGCATCGGCCGTATGGCATTCCGTGCAATCGCCAAGGACTTCAGCGACATCGAAGTGGTTGGTATCAACGATCTGCTGGACGCCGATTACCTGGCTTACATGCTCAAGTACGATTCTGTACACGGCAACTTCGACGGCGAGATTTCCGTCAGTGGCAACAACCTGGTGGTCAACGGCAAGACCATTCGCCTGACCGCCGAGCGCGATCCGGCCAACCTGAAGTGGTCCGACATTGGCGCCGACCTGGTGATCGAGTGCACCGGCTTTTTCCTCACCGAAGAGACCTGCCAGAAGCACATCGATGCCGGTGCCAAAAAGGTGGTGCAGAGTGCGCCTTCCAAGGACGGCACCCCGATGTTCGTATACGGCGTGAACCACGAGACGTATGCCGGTCAGGCCATCGTGTCCGCCGCCTCCTGCACCACCAACTGCCTGGCACCGGTTGCCAAGGTGCTGAATGACAAGTGGGGCATCAAGCGCGGCCTGATGACCACCGTGCACGCGGCAACGGCAACCCAGAAAACCGTCGACGGTCCGTCCATGAAAGACTGGCGCGGTGGCCGCGGTATCCTGGAAAACATCATTCCGTCCTCCACGGGTGCAGCCAAGGCTGTGGGTGTGGTGCTGCCGGAACTGAACGGCAAGCTGACCGGTATGGCTTTCCGTGTGCCGACCTCCGACGTGTCCGTGGTTGACCTGACCTGCGAGCTGGAAAAAGAAGCTTCCTACGAAGACATCTGCGCTGCCATGAAAGCGGCTTCTGAAAGCGGTGACATCAGCAAGACACTGGGTTACACCGACGAGAAGGTGGTTTCCACTGACTTCCGTGGTTGCGGCAAGTCCTCCATCTTCGATTCCGGTGCCGGTATCGCGCTGGATGGCACCTTCGTCAAGCTCGTTTCCTGGTATGACAACGAGTACGGTTACACCTGCAACATGCTGCGTTTCGTACAGCACGTTGCGTCCAACTAGGCGCTGCGGTGGTGAAGCCCTGATTAACTGAAATACCTTCGTCATTGCGAGCGCAGCGCGGCGATCTTCCGAACGCTGCATGATTTGTCTGTAAAGGCAGCCGCAGGGAATTGCCGCGCTGCGCTCGCAATGACGGGTTAATCAGAGGCCTTTGCCAGGCTGTTTGTCTGGCAAAGGTTTTTGAAAATAACGGAGTCCCAACATGTCTTTTATCAAGCTGACCGATCTTGATCTTGCCGGCAAGCGCGTGTTGATCCGCGCCGATCTCAATGTACCCGTCAAGGATGGCAAGGTTACTTCCGATGCGCGTATCGCTGCATCCATGCCCACCATCGAACACTGCGTGAAAGCCGGTGCCAGGGTCATGGTAATGTCCCATCGCGGTCGTCCCGAAGAGGGCAAGGCCGATGAAGAAAACTCCATGGCGCCGATCGCCGCCGATATGTCGGAAAAACTCGGCAAGGAAGTGCGCCTGGTCAAGGACTATCTCGATGGCGGTGTCGACGTGGCCGAAGGTGAGGTGGTGTTGCTGGAGAATGTCCGTTTTAACGCGGGCGAAAAGAAGGATGACGAAGCACTGGCGAAAAAGTACGCCGCCCTGTGTGATGTGTTCGTGATGGATGCTTTCGGTACCGCACACCGCGCCCAGGCTTCGACTCACGGCGTGGGAAAATTTGCGCCTGCTGCCTGTGCGGGCCTGCTGCTGACCAGCGAACTGGAAAACCTGGCCAAGGCCCTGGCCGAGCCGGCACGCCCGATGGTTGCGATTGTCGGCGGTTCCAAGGTGTCCACCAAGCTGACCGTGCTGGAAGCGTTGTCGGAAAAAGTCGACCAGCTGGTGGTCGGCGGTGGTATCGCCAACACTTTCCTCAAGGCTGTCGGCTGCAACGTGGGCAAGTCGCTGTGTGAAGACGACCTGGTCGATACCGCCAACGCGCTGATTGCGAAAATGAAGGCGCGCGGCGCCAATATTCCGATTGCGGTTGACGTGGTGTGTGGCAAGAAATTTGACGAAAACGAGCCGGCCGTTCTGAAAGACGCCGACAAGGTGGACGACGATGACATGATCTTCGACATCGGTCCGAAATCCGCGCAGGAACTGGCGGATATCATCAGCAAGGCGGGCACCATTATCTGGAACGGGCCGGTGGGTGTGTTTGAGTTCGACCAGTTCGGCGAGGGTACAAAAACCGTAGCCATGGCGATAGCCAATGCAAAGGGATTCAGTCTTGCCGGGGGTGGCGATACCATAGCGGCCATCCAGAAATACAACATCTACGACAAGGTGTCCTATATCTCCACGGCCGGCGGCGCCTTCCTCGAGTACCTTGAAGGCAAGACCCTGCCGGCAGTCGCCATGCTGGAAGAGCGCGCCAGGTAGTAGCGAGCTTGCTCGCGAACCTGTTACCGGCAAATCGGTGCCCATACATTTCGGAATCAGCTGACCATGCAGCGTAGAACAAAAATTGTGGCTACCCTCGGTCCTTCGACCGACGATCCAAAGGTGCTGGACGCCATGATCCAGGCCGGCGTGGACGTGGTCCGTGTCAACTTTTCACACGGTTCGCCGGAAGAACACCTGCAGCGTGCCGAGGCGGTCCGTAACCGGGCCCGCGCACACGGTCGCCAGGTGGGCGTGTTTGCCGACCTGCAGGGACCCAAGATCCGTATCGATCGCTTCAGTGATGGCAAGATTAATCTGAAGGAAGGTGAGCGCTTTATCCTGGATGCCGCACTGGATGCGGATGCCGGCAATACAGAGCGTGTCGGTATCGCCTACAAGGCACTGGTCGATGACGTGAACCGGGGCGACACGCTGTTGCTCGACGACGGTGCCGTGGTGTTGTGGGTCGAAGGTGTCAAGGGCGCCGAGATTGAAACCCGCGTCGTGGTCGGCGGCACGCTGTCCAACAATAAGGGTATCAATCGCCAGGGTGGCGGTCTCTCTGCGCAGGCGATTACCGACAAGGACCGCGCTGATATCAAGGTGGCTGCAGAGATGCAGGCGGACTATATTGCGGTTTCTTTTCCGCGTCACGCCACCGATATCAACGAAGCCCGGGAACTGTTACGCAAGGCGGGCGGGCACGGCGGCATTGTCGCCAAGATCGAACGTGCCGAAGCCATGAACGCGCTGGAAGAAATCATCGAGGCCGCCGACGTGGTAATGATTGCGCGCGGTGACCTGGGTGTCGAAATCGGTGACGCCGAATTGCCCGCCGTACAAAAGCGCATCATTCGTATCGCCCGTACCATGGACCGCGTGGTGATTACCGCCACACAGATGATGCAGTCCATGATCGAAAATCCTATCCCCACACGTGCCGAGGTTTTTGACGTGGCCAACGCCGTTATCGATGGCACCGACGCCGTTATGCTGTCGGCCGAGACGGCGACCGGGAAACACGTTGCCAAGGTGATCGAGGCCATGGACCGTATCTGTCGGGGTGCCGAGACCCAGCGTATGGACACCGCGACGGAACGGCGCAGTGCCATGCATTTCAAGGCGATAGACGAGGCCATTGCCAAGGCGGCCATGTATACCGCAAACCATACCGGTGTTAAGGCTATTGCGGCATTGACGGAATCCGGTGCTACCCCGCTGTGGATGTCCCGTATCAGTTCCGGGATTCCGATCTACGCCTTGACGCGCCATGTGGAGACGCGTAGAAAGGTGACTCTTTACCGCGGTGTTTACCCCGTGAGCTTCGACGTCACCACGACGGATCATCCGCAGGTGAACCGCGAGGCGATCGACGAACTGATGCGGCGTGGAGCGGTGCGTGACGGTGACCTGGTAATCATCACCAAGGGCGACCTCATGGGCGTGCACGGTGGCTCCAATGCCATGAAAATCATTCGTGTCGGCGAGCATGTCATCAATATGGAATGACGCCTGGCTGCCGCATTTCAAAACACAGAAAATGTTTACTCACTGAACCAACTCCGAGGATACCAACATGGCTCTGATTTCCATGCGTCAACTACTCGATTATGCCGCCGAAAACGATTTCGGTATGCCGGCATTCAACGTGAACAACATGGAGCAGGTGCATGCCATCATGCAGGCTGCTGATGAAACCGACAGCCCGGTAATCATGCAGGGTTCCGCCGGTGCGCGCTCCTACGCGGGCGAGCCTTTCCTGCGCCACCTGATTACGGCGGCCACGGAAATGTATCCGCACATTCCGATCGTCATGCACCAGGACCACGGTTCCGAGCCGGCTGTCTGCCTGCGCTCCATCCAGTCCGGTTTCACCTCGGTGATGATGGACGGCTCGCTGATGGCCGACATGAAGACGCCTTCAACCTTCGAATACAACGTCGACGTTACGCGTACCGTGGTGCAGATGGCGCATGCCGGCGGTGTATCCGTCGAGGGCGAACTGGGCTGCCTGGGTTCACTGGAAACGGGTGAGATGGGCGAGGAGGACGGCCACGGTGCAGAGGGCAAGCTGTCCATGGATCAGTTGCTGACCGACCCCGAGGAAGCCGCCAGTTTTGTAAAGGAGACCGGTGTTGATGCGCTGGCCATTGCTATCGGTACCAGCCACGGTGCCTACAAGTTCACCCGTCCTCCGACCGGTGACATCCTGGCGATCAACCGCATCAAGGAAATCCACGCGCGCCTGCCCAATACCCACCTGGTCATGCACGGTTCCTCATCCGTGCCGCAGGAATGGCTGAAGATCATCAACGACTTCGGTGGTGACATGGGTGAAACCTACGGTGTGCCGGTGGAAGAAATCTGCGAAGGCATCAAGCATGGCGTGCGCAAGGTCAATATTGATACCGACCTGCGTATGGCATCCACCGGCGCCATCCGCAAGCACCTGGCCGAAAACAAGTCCAACTTCGACCCGCGCAAGTTCCTCAAGGCCTCCACGGCTGCCATGAAGGACATCTGCAAGGCGCGTTACGAGGCCTTCGGTTGTGCCGGTCACGCGGCAAAGATCAAGGTGATCAGCCTGGAAGACATGGTTGCCCGCTACAGCTCCGGTGAACTGGACGCACGCGTCAGCTAAAGCCACACCATGCCGGAAAAAGGCGGCCTGGTGGCCGCCTTTTTTATTTCCTGCCTGGAACAGGATTAAGTATGGTCAGTCGCAGTGTTCAGTGAAAAAGGCTGTGGAGTTAGCCAGGTCGATAAACCGACTCTGGAATCGGGTAAACTGTTCCAGCAGCGTGCGGGCCTGCTCTGAAGCGTAGACTTCCGGAAGGTGCTGGGCACTCTCCCAGTAGTACTCCAGTATGCCGTCATAGGGCTGCGCAAGCCCCCGCTCCGAGACCAGTTCCTCGCCCATGCTTACCTGCAGTGTCAGGTTTTTACTGTGCCGGGTAGCGCTGGTCAGTACAACGATCTTGTGGATGAGTTCATTGAACTCGGCGCCCTGCCAGAATTCCCGGAAATCTTCGGTCGAGAGGCCCGGTGCTTTCCTGAAACAATTGATATAGCGTATCACGTGATAGTACCCCGCGGTCAGTCAGCCGAGTGTAAAACGAAAACGTCGATCTTTAAACACAGGCAGAGGAAATAACAGGTCGATGTGCTCACGGAGCGGTATTTTTGTGCGCTTCCTGCCGCTCTGCGCCTGCCGCAGCAGGAACCCGGTGAGAAATCCGCGCTAGGGTTCCGTAGCAAAGTGTGCCCGGGCGTCGGCCAGCGCCTGCTCCAGTTCCTTTCCGGTCTCGCCGCCATAACATGAAAAAATCACCTTGCGGATCCCGGCATTGTGCCCCGTGAAGTGCAGTACTTCGCGCACAGCGATCCGGCAGGCGCGTGCAATCGGAAATCCGTACACACCGCAACTGATGGCCGGGAAGGCGATGCTGGACAGACCCTTTTCCAGTGCCAGTTTCAGGCTTTCCCGGTAACAGGATGCCAGGTCCGCATCCTCGTTCCGGTTACCCCCGTGCCAGACCGGACCGACCGTATGGATGACATGTTTTGCAGGCAACCCGTAGCCTCCTGTAATTTTGGCATGACCGGTTTTGCAACCACCCAGAGTTCGGCATTCCTGTAACAGCGCTTTCCCGGCGGCACGATGTATGGCACCGTCCACGCCACCGCCGCCCAGCAGGGAGTTGTTGGCGGCATTGACAATTGCGTCAACCGGCAGGGTGGTGATATCAACCTGCTCAATCAAAATTTCCGTCACCACATGTAACACCTCAGGTAATTGAGTAAGGAATTTATGCTTCATTCATTGCCGTGCTTCGCTTGCAATGACGGGAATCCTGAATTAATCAGGGTTTCCCCAAAGAGTAATGGCCGGTCAGTCAGGCGCTGTTTTTGTCTACATGCCGGTTGGTCGCAAGCGCATAGATTTTCAACAGGTCCTCTTCGCTGATATCAACAAAAGTATCAATGTGACTCAGGGCAAAAACAAAGTCTTCATGATTGACGGGTTCATATCCTTTGGCCTCTGGCGCGGGTATTTTCTTTTTAAAAGGAAGGGATGCCGGGTACCGCCGCCATTTGAATAATCCGTTAAAGGCAATTGCAACCAGTAAAATGGTTATCGTATTAAGTAATACAGGTTCGAATTCATAGGCGTAGCCCAGGTTGTGCAGTTTTTCGGAACCAATAACGGCGGCCAGTGCGGTTGCACCACCGGGCGGATGAATGCAGCGCATGAAATACATGGCTCCAATGGCCAGTCCGACGCTGGCAGAAGCAGCTATCGTATAGTCAGGAATCCAGTGCCAGCATGCTACACCGATGACGGCCGAAATTGCGTGACCGCCAAGGACGTTCCAGGGCTGGGAAAAGGGGACATGAGGTGCGGCAAAAAGCAATACTGCACTTGCCCCCATCGATGGAACAATAAATACAGCGACCTCGGAATCCAGCAGCCAGTAACTGCTCATAAATATTGCAAATATCCCGAGAAAACCACCCGCTGTAGAGATGATTTTTTCCTTGAAATTGATTTTGTGGCGACTAAAACCAATCATATCCAGAAAGTCGTGCAGGCTCATATAGATCCCTCATGTAAATTAATTGTCCTCACCTGCGGGCTCGCTCCAAAGTTAACGGGACAGCAGTGATGTACATTATGAGTGTTCAGTTCCCCGAATGTTAAAGGTGTAGCGGATCGTCCAGTGCCGCAGCCTGTTCCCGCAGGCTGAGGATGTGTTCTTCCCAGTAGCGGGGTGAGTCGAACCAGGGGAAGGCCTGCGGGAAGGCAGGGTCGTCCCAACGACGGGCAATCCAGGCGGCGTAGTGCATGATCCGCAGGGTGCGCAAGGGTTCGACCAGGAGGATGCTGTTGTAGTCGAAGTCGTAAAAGGTCTGGTAGCCTTCCAGCAGGTTCTGCAACTGGATACGCATTTCAGGGTGGTCGCCGGACAGCAGCATCCAGAGATCCTGGATGGCGGGGCCGGTGCGGCTGTCGTCGAGGTCGACAAAGTGAGGGCCGGTGTCGGTCCACAGGATGTTGCCGGGGTGGCAGTCGCCGTGCAGGCGAATACGGGTGACCGGTCCGGCGGCGTCGAACAGGGACTCGATCCTGTCCAGCAGGTCCTGTGTGAGGCTGGCATAGGCCTCGATGAGGTAGCCGGGCAGGAAGTTGTGTTCGAGCAGGTAGTCTCGTGATTCTGTGCCGAGGGATGCTATCGTGAGCCTGGTCCGGTGTGTGAACTGCCGGGCGGCACCGACCGCGTGCAGGCGGCCCAGGAAGCGCCCCATCTGGCGCCGTTGTTCGGCGCTGTCGAGGTCCGGCCAGCGACCGCCGCAGCGGGGATAGACGGCAAACAGGTATTCCTCGTGCTGGTGTAGTGTGGTACCTCCACGATCGCATAACGGCGCCACGACCGGGATTTCCTGCGCAGCGAGTTCCAGCGCAAAGGCGTGTTCCTCCAGGATGGCCTGTCTTGACCAGCGGCCGGGGCGGTAGAATTTGGCGATGACCGGGGCGCCGTCCTCCTGCCCGACCTGGTAGACGCGATTTTCATAGCTGTTCAGCGCCAGCAGGCGGCCATCGCAGGCGAAACCCTGTTCCTCCAGCGCGTTCAGCATCCGGTCCGGGGTGAGTCGACTGTAGGGGTGGGAGCCGGAATCACTTTGCATGGCGGGATCATACCGAAAACAACGACGGACGTTACCGGCGTATCGAGCCCGGGGCAGATCCCGATGGCCCCGGTTGCGTTCTGAAAGTTGACCCGGATCAAGGCAGGGCCCGATTGTGACTGAAAGTACTTGCGAATATGCGCAAGTACTTAAATAATAATGGCGTAGTTAGTGCTTTTTCTCATTTCAAACACGGAAGGAGTCTTATCATGAAACTCAAAAAATTCCTGGTAGCAGCAACACTGGCTGGTGCAACAGCGCTGGCAATGGCGCCCGCACAGGCGTGGTGGGGTCCCTGGAACAACGGCTGGGGTAACGATGGCTGGAACAACGGCTGGGGTAACGATGGCTGGGGTGACGGTCTGGGTGATATGTGGGGTGATGGCGACTTCAGCATGGGCTTCAGTGCCCATGGTACGGGTCGCGGTTACGGTCGTGGTTATGGCCGTGGCTACAACGACTATTACAACCGGTACTATGGAGGCTATGCGCCGTACTACTATGGCCCGCCCCCGTACTATGGCGGTGGCTGGGCGCCTTACGGTTACGGTGCACCCTATGGTGCGCCTCCGCAGGCGGCTCCACAGCAGCAGAAAGCACCGGCTGCCAACAAGTAGCGTTGTAGTGCCGTCAGGGTTGGAGGGGGTGACGCCCCTTCAACCGGCGGGCATAGAAAAGCCCCTCAGAGGAGGGGCTTTTTGTTTTCCGGCCGGGAGAGGCCGGTCTGGCCTCGCGACCTGTGTTGCTTACTTGCCGGCAATATCTTCCAGTTGCTTCGCCTTGATGATCTGTCCGTCCAGGGCTGCTTCCTTTGCACTCTTGCCATAGGCTACCGACAGCAGTGTGCTGTAGTACACCACCGGCATCTTGAACTTGGTGCCGTAGGTGGCGTTGATCTGGTCCTGGTAGACCTCGGTGTTCATCTGGCATACCGGGCAGGGGGTCACGATCATGTCGGCGCCATTGTCATAGGCGGACTCGATGATGTCCTTGATCAGGGCCTGGCTCTTTTCCGGCTCGGAGAAGGCCAGTGCGCCGCCGCAGCAGGACACTTTTTTCTCGTAATTGTCGCAGGCCTCGGCGCCCACCGTTTCGATCATTTTGTCGAGGTACTTCGGGTTCTCGAAGGACTCGCCGGCGATGCCGAACGGGCGGTTGGTCTGACAGCCGACGTAACCGGCGATCTTGAGGCCTTCCAGCGGCTTCTTGACGTGCTTGCCGAGTTCCTCGTAGCCGATGTCCTCGATCAGGACTTCCACCATGTGGCGGATCTTCTTGTCGTTCTTCAACTTGAGGCCGGCCTCTGCCAGCGCGGTGTTGGTCTCCGCCATCAGCTCGCTGTCCTCGTTGAGGCGTTCCTGGGTCTCGCGTGTGGCGAGCCAGCAGGCGGCACAGGTGGCAACGATGTCCTGGTCACCGTGGGCCTGCTCGGACAGCGCGATGTTGCGCGCCGACAGAGCAAGACGCGGCAGCTCGCCGCCACCGGCGTAACCAATGGAGGCCGAGCAGCAGTTCCAGTCCGGGATCTCGTTCAGTTCGATGTCCAGCTCCTGGCACATGGTATCGACCGATACCTGGTAGTTGGAGGAGGAGGCGGCTTTCTGCGAGGAACAACCGGGGTAAAAGGAATAGGAATGTTTTGCCATGTCAGTTCTCCTCAGCTTCCGCTCTTGCCGATGCGCGCTTCTTCAAGCTCCTGCGCTTTTTTCAGCATGGCCTGGAAGCCTTTTGTGTCTTTGCAGCTGTGGCCGCCGAAGTATTCCATCGGGCTCATGCGTTTGGTCTTGAGCATGTTGAGGCCGATGTCTTTCATTTTCAGTGAGGTCTTGATGCCTTCGCCTATGCCGTTCATGAAATACAGCGACAGACCCAGTTTCAGTTCGTTTACGCGGCCTTTTTTGGTCAGGTTGTCCCAGAACAGCTGTGCGAACTTGGCAGTCGGCTGCTGTTGAGGGGCCAGGCCCAGGCGTTTGGAGTAGGTGGCCAGACCGTGCATGATGTGCGTGATCGGCAGACCGCGCGGGCAGCGGGCGATGCAGTTATAGCAGGAAGTGCACATCCACATGGAGGTGGATTCCAGCACTTCCTCGCGCTTGCCGGCGCGGATCATCATGAAGATTTCCTGCGGCGGGTGATCCCAGTGCGGACCCAGCGGGCAGGAGCCGGAGCACACGCCGCACTGCATGCACATCTTCACCCAGTCGCCTTCTTCCACGTTGTCCTGCACTTCCTTGAGGAAGTTGCCGCGGTACTTATCAATCATTTCCTGGTTGTAGTTGCTCATGACTGCTCCTAGAACTTGAACGGGCTCATGCCCATTTTCTCGACCGCTTCGGCCATGTCGTTGATCAGTTTCGGCGCGCGCTCGATGTCGGTAATGGCGATCTCGTAGGTCTCCACACGTTCTTTTTCGAGACTCAGGGTCTCCAGCGTGTCGTCGACCTTGCTCATGCGAACGTTGGCCATTTCCGAACCCTTGACGAAGTGGCACTGGTAGTCGTCACCCTTCTGGCAGCCCATCAGGATGATGCCGTCGTAGCCGGAGTTCAGCGCGTCGGTGACCCAGATGGTGTTGACGCTGCCCAGGCAGCGTACCGGGATGATGCGGGCAAACTGGCTGTAGCTGACGCCCTGCTGGGCGGCCATGTCGAGTGCCGGGTAGGCGTCGTTTTCACAGGCCAGCACCAGGATGCGCGGCTTCTCGTCGAACTCATCCGGTATGTCGACGTTCTTGATCTGCTGGCCGACGGTATCGCAGGAGTAGTTCTCGAAGGAGATAACACGCACCGGGCAGGCGCCCATGCAGGTGCCGCAACGGCGACAACGGGATTCGTTAAATACCGGGAAGCGTTTTTCATCTTCGTCGATAGCGCCGAACGGGCATTCCACGGTGCAGCGTTTGCACTGTGTGCAGCCTTCCTTACGGAAGATCGGGTACGACAGGTCACCGGAACGTGGATGCGCGGCGCGGCCGACTTTGGCGTTCTCGATTTCCTGGATAGCTTTCAGGGTGGCGCCGGTAGCGTCATCGATCGCCTGCTGGGTGTCCATCGGCCGGCGTACCGGGCCGCAGGTGTAGATGCCGGTGCGGCGGGTTTCATACGGGAAGCAGATGAAGTGCGAGTCATTGAAGCCGTACTTCAGGTGCGGCAGATCCTTGCCCTGGCGGTAGTTCAGGTTGAGGATGGAATCCACGCTGACTTCCCACTCGCCGGGTTCGTTCTGCGGCACTGCGTCGATATCGACGCCGGAGTTGGCGACCATGCCGGTGGCCAGCACCACCAGGTCGGCTTCTTCTTCCACATCTTCGTCGAGGATCATGTCCTTGAACCTGACCAGCGGTCCGTTACTGCCGGCGACGACTTCACTGACCTTGCCCTTGCGGAAGGTGACCAGCTTGTCCTGGCCGCTGCGGTAGAAGTCCTCGCCCGGGGCGCCCGGGGTACGCAGGTCGTCGAACAGGATTTCGGTTTCGATGTCCGGGTTCTGGTCCTTGAAGTACATGGCCTGCTTGATGGAGGTCAGGCAGCAGTCACCGGAACAGTAGTTCAGGTGGCCTTCCTTGTCGCTGCGCTGGCCGGCGCACTGGATGAAGGTGACCTTCTTCACTTCCTTGCCGTCGGAGGGCCGCTTGATCGGTCCGCCGTTGGCGGCGATGGCCAGCTGTTCCAGTTCCACGCGGTCGACCACGTCCTTGCTCTTGCCATAGCCGAGTTCCGGCAGCTGGCTGGCATCGTAGGGCGTGGCGCCGGAAGCCTGGATGATGGCGCCGAAGTTTTCGGTGGTGGTAGCACCGCTTTCGGTGCTGATATCGGCGGAGAAACGGCCCGGTGCACCGGAGGTCTTGCTGATGGTGGCGTTCAGGTGCACGGTGATGCGGCTATCGGCTTCGACTTCGGCGATCAGTTTTGTCACCGGGGTGTCAACCGGGTCGGTGTAAGGCGAGTGCATGGGCACGTCTTTCCACATCTTGCCGGCATAGCCGCCGAGGGAACCGGTTTTTTCGACGATGTGTACCGGGTAGCCGGTTTTGGCGGCCTCGATGGCCGCGGTCATACCGGTGATACCGCCACCGACCACGAGGATGGTGTCGTTACTGCCTTTTTCCTGCTCGGAGGCCGGCACGGTGGAGTGTTTGGCTTCGGCACAACCCATGCGGATGTAGTCCGCGGCCATTTCCTGCGTGGTTTCACGCAGGTCGTCCTCGTCGGGACGAATCCAGATGACGCCTTCACGCAGGTTGGCGCGTGAAATGGTGACATTCTGGAAGTTAAAGGCCTCGGTCTTGGCGCGGCGTGAACAGGCGCCGATGACCACGCGGTTGATGCCTTCGTTGTCGATGTCGGCCTGGATCATCTTCACGCCTTCGGCGGAACACAGGAAGTCGTGCTGCTGCACGACCTGCGCCTTGCCGTCGCGCTGGGCGATGGTGGCCAGTTCATCGCAGTCCAGGCGTTCGCCCAGTCCGCAACCCTTGCAAATATAAGCTCCAATCTTCATGTCTGCCACGGCTTAACCCTCCGCACCGGCAACTTTGTTGACCACCTGGATGGCGCGCAGGGCGCTGGCCGTCGCGCTCTGTACCGCGCGGTTGACATCCAGGGCATCCGACGAACAGCCAGCGGCGAAAAATGCGCCGTTGGCTTCATCCAGTTCCACGAAACCTTCCTCGTTCAGCACCACTTCCATGGGGAAGCCGTCGGCCGGGACGCTGGGCTCCATGCCGATTGCCAGCACCACCAGCTCATGCGGGTTGCTGTACCGGTGGTATCCCTCGGTGTCCACGCCGTGCAGGACCGGGTTGCCGGTTTCCTTGTCTTCAGTGATGGAAGCGACTTTGGACTTGGTGAAGGTGATGTTTGAATCGTTCTGCACCTTCTGGTAGAAGTCATCGATACGGTCGATGGCGCGGATATCGATGTAGTACACGGTGCCTTTGGCGTCATCGCCGTACTGCTCGCGCAGGTAGGTGGTCTGCTTCAGGCTGGCCATGCAGCAGATGCGCGAGCAGTGCTTGAGGTGGTTCATGTCACGCGAACCGGCGCACTGGATGAAAGCGACGTCTTTCGCTTCCTTGCCATCGGACGGGCGCAGGATCTTGCCGCCGGTCGGGCCGTGCGGGTCGAGCATGCGCTCGAACTCGACGGAGGTGATGACGTTCTGGTAGCGGTCGTAGCCGTAGGGCTGGATTTTGCCGGCGTCGTAGGGTTTCCAGCCGGTGGCCCAGATGATGGCGCCGACGGTAATGGTGGTCTCGGCTTCGGTCATGTCGAGGTCAATCGCATCGTACTTGCACGCGGCTTTGGCTTTTTCCGCGTCGTCGGTACCGATGATAGCCGGGTCCAGCACGAAGCGTTCCGGGTACGCCTGGTTGAACGGCCGGTAGGCGCCCTTGCGCTTGCCCAGTCCGTAGTTGTACTCGTCGTCGAACTCGGCTTCCACCGCGTTACCGCAGTCGCCGCAGCTGGTGCAGTTTTCATTCACGTAACGCGGTGCGGTCTTCAGCGTAACGCTGTAGTTGCCGGCGTCACCGCTGATCGAAGTTACCTCGGTCATGGCCATGACCCGCAGGTTGCGGTTGGCCTTGATCCGGCGGAGGTTGATCTCCAGACCACATTTGGGGTGGCAGAGTTTGGGGAAATATTTATAGAGCTGGCTGACGCGGCCGCCAAGCGATGGGTTCTTCTCCACCAGAATGACCTGTTTGCCGCACTCGGCGGCTTCCAGCGCGGCCGTCATGCCGCTGATGCCGCCACCCACCACCAGAATCGTCTGGTTGGTTGCGATAACCTCTGACATGGATACTCCTCCGTCCAGAGTTACTGTGACAATTGGTTAAAATGCTTCCGGTCCGGGACGAGCACCGGGCCGGGGCTGAAAAGCGGAGCCAACCATACCCCACCCCCATGCACTGCGCTAGAGAATCTATATATAAAGAGCATCGAATCTTTCGATAATAAAATAAGAGGCGTATATATCACCCCGGATTTGTGGGCTTTGTTGCCCTCCCGGGAGAGAAGCGGTACCGTCGCCAGCGCACTGTTTTTCGAATCGGGGCGAGACCCGATATAGACAACCGTCATTCCGGCGTATGCCGGAATCCAGGCGGTTGCATCGGGCTTTATGGATTCCGGCATACGCCGGAATGACGGGGGCAGGAACCGGAATGACCGCGCAAGTCATTAAACCAGAAGAATATTGTATCACCGACGAGCCCTATTACGAGCCCGTCGGCAATGAAATAGAGGTTTTCGAGGCGGCCTGGGCCAACCAGCTGCCGGTACTGTTGAAAGGCCCGACCGGTTGCGGCAAGACGCGCTTCATGGAACACATGGCGTGGCGCCTGAAGCGCCCGCTGATTACCGTCTCCTGCCACGACGACCTGACTGCCTCCGACCTGGTCGGGCGTTTCCTGATCAGCGGTGGAGAGACCGTATGGGTGGACGGCCCGCTGGCCAGGGCGGTACGCGCCGGCGGTATCTGCTACCTCGACGAAGTTGTCGAGGCGCGCAAGGACACCACGGTGGTGATCCACCCGCTGGCGGACGACCGGCGCGTGCTGCCGATGGAGAAGCTCGGCGAAATGCTGGAAGCCGGTGACGATTTTTGCATGGCCATTTCCTACAATCCCGGTTACCAGAGTGTGCTCAAGGACCTCAAGCAGAGTACCCGTCAGCGTTTTGTGGCGCTGGAGTTCGATTACCCGGCGGCCGGGCTGGAGGCTAAGATCATCGCCAGCGAAACCGGGGTGAGCACCGATACCGCTGCGCAGCTGGTCAAGTTTGCCCAGATGACCCGTAACCTGAAGGGCAGTGGACTGGAAGAAGGCGCCAGTACCCGCCTGCTGGTGCATGCTGCCAAGCTGATGAAAAGCGGCGTAAAACCGGTGGTGGCCTGCCGCTCCAGTATCGCCCAGGCGCTCACCGATGACGCCGAAATGCTGACCGCTGTAAACGAGCTGAGCGCGTCGGTATTCTGAATATGGTTTTCGACAGTGGGCCTGTTTCGCCCGGGCTTCGGCCTTGCTGCCCAGGCGAAGCAGGCAGACTGTACCTGTCATAGGCCATGGTCCAGCTCCCGGAAATCCCTGAATCCGCCACCCGCGATGCGCGGGTCGAAACGCCGTTGGACGATTACGAACTGCTCGACTTCGGGCGCGGCCGCAAGCTGGAACGCTGGGGTGCTTACCTGGTGGAGACGCGCGACGCGCTGGCCACGGGCGAGCCGTCGACTTCTGGCTGGCAGGCCGACTGGATCTATGTCGATGAAGTCGGGCACGCCGGCCAGTGGGAGCCGACCCGCAGCGGTTTGAAGCGCGAGTGGACGGTGACAGTGGCCGGGATCACCGTGCCGTGCCGGCTGGACGCACGCGGCCGGGTCGGGTTGCAGGGCCGGGACCTGCCCTGCGGCCAGTGGGTACGCGAGCGCATCGACGGCTGCTATGACCTGGAAGACATCCGTCTGCTCAACCTGTTTGGCGGCAACGGGTTTGTCAGCGCGCAGGCTCTGGCTGCCGGTGCTTCGGTGGTGCACGTGGACGCCGACGCAGAGAGGCTGGCACTGGCCCAATCCCTGGCCGGAACCGCGGGTGTCGACTATGTGCAGGAAAACGTCATGGACTATGTCGAGGGCCTGCTGCGCCGCCAGCAGCGTTTCGACATGCTTGTACTCCCGGTGCCGGCGCTGGGGCACGGACCGAAGGGGCAGTTGTGGGATCGCGAAGTCGACCTGCCCCGGCTGGTGAAGTACCTGCCGCGCCTGGTCAGCGATCACTGCCTGGGCATCTGGTTGTCCACCGACGGTGGCGCCATTACCTGGAAAGCCGAGAGCCTTGGTCAATTGCTGCACGAGGTATTGCCCGGGCACACCATCGAGCCCCTGGTGCCGGGTGTCGGAACCCGCGACGGGCGTTTCCTGCCGGCGGGCGTCGCGGCGCGCTGGTTCGACGCCACGGATTTTCTCCAGACCGGTGACAGGCCGCTCACCGCGGCCCAGCTGGAAGAGCGCCTGGATGTGCACATGGTGTCGCTGGGTGCAGCGGAAGAACCGGCGCGCGCACTGGCGGACTACCCGCGAGCACAACAGGATTTCGTGTTGCGCTGTGCCGGCATGGTGGCGCGTACCAGTTCCGGGATGGCTTACAACTTTGTAACGCACGTGTGTGGTGCGTTACGCCTGATGGACGAAGCCGGTGTGGAGAACTGGCTGTTGTCCTGCATGGATATCTACGATACACGCGGCCTGCATCCCGCGGTGGCCGCCTTCAGGGATGTCGAGACTTTTGCGCGCGAGTACCGGGCGCGTCGTAGCGGCCTGGCGCTGGATGAAGTGGTCAATGTGCTGGAAGCCTTCGCGCACGGACTGAACGGCCGCCGTCTGAAAGTGGAAGCCGGTGAGCACGTCTACACCGATACGGAAACCCTGTTTTTGCCGGCCTCGGTCACCCTGTCGGCGCAGCGCGACGAGAATTTCCAGCTGTACAAGGCGATGCTCGTGCACCAGTGGGCGCAGACCTGGACCGGTACCTGGCGCATCGATGTCAGCGCAGCATTGTCCCCCTATCCCGACTATGCGAGGGCACTGGCCTGTTTTCATGCACTGGAAACCCTGCGCCTGGACGCGTTCGTCGCCCGCCAGTTGCCGGGTGTGTTTCGCTCGCTGCAGGCATTTCGTGAGAGCGGTGAAGCCTCCCTTACGGAAGAGTGGCGCCTGGCGCGGCAGCGACTGGCACGCGATAGCGCCGGCGTGCAGGACAGTCTGGAACTGCTGCCCGCCTTACTCGACCAGCCCTTGCCGGCCACCACGCCCTACCAGGGCGTGTTGCGACCGGCCGACGTGGCGCGCGTGCGTAGTGCGCGTATCGAATCGGACAAACAGGCATTTCGCCTCGGCCTGTTGAAGATGCAGAACGATATCGATACAGCCCGCGAGCAGGGAGAAGAGGCAGCCGCACAGGAGGATACCGGGGCAGCGCCGGACCAAGCCGACAGCCCTGCGCTGCAACTGCGTGAAGTCCCGTCACAGGAAACGCCGGACGGCTTCAGCTACGAAATAGAACTTGATGGCCGGCCGCTGGACGTGCCCGACAACGTCAGGGGGACCATGGCCTCGATCCTCCAGGACCTGGGCGAGATACCCGACGATTACCTGCAGGCGGCGGGCGACGGTATGTACTACGCGGGCGAAATCGAAGCGCCCAGTTCCGAGGATGTGTGGAAGGGAACGTATCACGAAGAAGGCGCCTTTCTGTATAACGAATGGGACTACGAGCGCCAGAACTACCGCAAAAACTGGGCCGTGTTGCGCGAGATGGACGTGCTCCCGGGACAGGATCATTTCGTCAGTGACACCCTGTACAAGTACCGCGGGCTGGCCATGGAGCTGCGCCGGACCTTTGAAGCCCTGCGCGGTGAGGACAAGCTGCTGAAGAGACAGCCGCACGGTGACGATGTCGATATCGATGCGCTGGTCGAAGCGCTGGCCGATACCCGTCACGGCGCGGAAATGTCCGAGCGCCTGTTTACCCGTATGCACAAGCTGGAACGCAATATCGCCGTCATGTTCATGGTCGACATGAGCGGTTCCACCAAGGGCTGGATCAACGATGCCGAACGCGAAGCGCTGGTGTTGTTGTGCGAAGCCCTGGAGACCCTCGGTGACCGCTATGCGATCTACGGGTTTTCGGGCATGACCCGCAAGCGCTGCGAAGTCTACCGTGTGAAGCGTTTCGATGAACCCTGCGGAGAGGAAGTGCGCGCACGTATCAGCGGCATACAGCCCAGGGACTACACGCGCATGGGTGTAACGATACGCCACCTTACCAGCCTGCTGAATGAAGTCGAGGCGCGTACCAGGCTGCTGATCACGTTGTCCGATGGCAAGCCAGATGATTACGACACGTACCGGGGCGCCTACGGCATCGAAGACACACGCATGGCGTTGATCGAGGCCAGGCGCAGCGGCATCCACCCGTTCTGCATCACTATCGATACCGAGGCGCGTGACTACCTGCCACACATGTACGGTGCCGTGAACTACGCAGTCATCGATGAGGTGCGCAAGCTGCCGTTAAAGGTGTCGGATATCTACCGGCGGTTGACGACCTGAAAAATACACGGCCATTCAATAAAACACATCGCGCATGAATAAACTGCACCGCCTGTTTGAGTTGCACCGGCTGTTGAGTCAACGGCGCCGGCCTGTACCGTTGCAGCTTATTTGCGAACACATGGAATGCTCGGAATCCACGGCGCGCCGGTTGGTACATGCCCTGCGCGACGACATGAATGCGCCGCTCGAGTACGACCGTGCACAACGCGGCTGGCGTTATGACGATGTGCCCGGCCAGCGTTACGAATTGCCGGGCCTGTGGTTCTCGCCCGAAGAGCTGTATGCACTGATGGTGTCCTGGCATTTGTTATCCGAACTCCAGCCCGGACTGGCGAGCCGTTACATTGAACCCGCGCGGGATAAAATAGAGCAGTTGTTACAGCAGCAAGGCGGGAGTAGTGCGGATATCGGCCGACGTATCCGCATTCTGCAAATGGCGGCAAGGCCTGCCGACCTCAAATTGTTCCAACAACTCAGCCGCGCACTGTTTGAACGCCGCCGCATCAGCATCCTCTACCATGGTCGCGAACGCGACAAAACGACCGAGCGCGACGTGTCTCCACAGCGCCTTGTCTACTACCGCAGCAACTGGTACCTCGATGCCTGGTGTCACCTGAGAAATGAGCTGCGCAGCTTCTCGCTGGACCGTCTTTACCTGGTCGATACGCTGGCGCAGGCCGCACGCGAATGCAGCGACAAGCTGCTCGACGGTCACTTTAGCCGTGCCTACGGCATTTTCGCCGGCGAACCCGAAAACACCGCGGTGCTGCGCTTTACCCCGGCTGCCGCACGCTGGGTGGCCGACGAACAATGGCACCCTGACCAACAGGGTAAGATATTGAAAAATGGCGGGTTCGAGCTTCGCATTCCGTACAGCGATCCACGCGAACTGATGATGGATATCCTCAAGTACGGGCCGGAGGTCGAGGTGCTGAGGCCGATGAAACTGCGCGAAACAGTTGCCGAAAAGCTTATGAAGGCCGCCCGGCAATACAAAAACAATTAACCTGTCAGGTTTTGACGGGGTTAGGGTGGTATAAGGGAAAACAAGGAACGGGAAATATGAAACTGGACAGCGTCGAACAAATATTCCAAGCACTCAATTCAGCTGGTGTGCGCTACCTTGTCGCGGGTGGGCTTGCAGTCAATGCTCACGGTTACCTGCGGTTCACCAAGGATGTGGATTTTGTTCTGCAGCTGGCGCCTGACAATATCCAGCGTGCATTCGCAGCGCTCGGCGCTTTGGGTTATCGGCCGAATGTCCCTGTTACAGGCGAGCAGTTTGCCGATCCCGAGCAACGGGAAAGCTGGGTTCGGGATAAGGGGATGCAGGTACTGCAGCTATGGTGCGAGGCTCACCGGGAGACGCCCGTCGACATCTTTGTGAGTGAGCCTTTCCCGTTTGACGATGAATACAGCCGCGCTCTGGTGAAGCCCCTGTACGGGGATATCGAAGTACGATTTGTTTCCATACCGACACTGATTCAAATGAAACAGGCTGCAGGTCGGGAGCAGGATCGTATTGATATCGAGCAGTTGCAGATATTGCAGAGCGAGAACGATGGCGAATAAATCGGAAGATGACGTGGACTGGAAGCTTACCACCTGGGAGGGCGCGAAGCGCGAAGCACTGAGGCGCTGGGCAGCTTTACCGCTCGAAAGGATCGTTGCGGCATTGGAAGAAATGCAGGAACTGGGTGAAGAGCTTCATTCATCAGATGCCGGGGTGGGCGTGGGTGAACAGCAGGGCGATTATCGTGCTGGGGCCAAAGACGAGCATCGTTGATGCGGAGAAGTGGTGCCAAGGCAGAAAAAAGTGCGTGATACGGTGGCCGGCAAGCTTCGGTAGGCAGGTCGGCAATACAAATAAAGATCATTAGCCTGTCAGGTTTTGACAGGATGGGGGTGGTATAAGGTTGGCAGGGAGGAATGAATGCAGCCAATCAATACAAAACTGTCGCAGGGAAAGGAGCCGATGGCCGGCGAGCAGAGCTATTATCGTTACTGGGGGAAAGCGTCGAAAGACGATAGTGGCGAGTTCCGTTGCCACTTGCTTCCGTACCATAGCCTTGACGTGGCGCAGATGGCAGCATGTTGGCTGGAAAACAGCAGCGTCTTGCGTGGTCGTCTCGCCACCATGACGCATTGTTCCATTAAGAAGTCCGTCGCCTGGGTGTTATTTTTCGTTGCCTTACACGATCTTGGCAAGTTTGATATTCGCTTTCAGCTAAAAGTCCCCGCAGTCTTAAATACGTTTTGGGGCGGTTCATCAGGCAATTTGCCAGATAACATTATTTCCAGAAACTACTGGCATGGTGAGTACGCGGCTTATTGGGCCTATCATGATCTCGCTGATCGGTTGCAATGGAAGCTGAACGAAGACATGCCTTGGGATGAACCTGTAGGCGTAGAGATCTGGGCAGCGTGGCAACCCTGGATTCGCGCTGTAGCTGGACATCACGGTATGGAACCCTCATCAGCTAAGGAACCCGATGGCCAGCCACCTCTGGCTTTGCCCGAAATTGCGGAGCAAGATTGTAAGGCACGCCTGGCATTTATCGAGGCTATGGAAGAACTTTTTCTCAAGCCCGCAGCCCTTTCTCTCGAAGACACGCCGCCGCCATGCGATCTGGAATTTATCGCAGGGTTCTGCTCCGTCTGTGATTGGCTGGGCTCTACCACCGAAAACCGTGATGGCCAGTCCCGTTTTACCTATTGTGAGGTTCCGGGAGACTTGGCGCAGTATTTTCAATCGCGAAAATCGATAGCGGAAACGCTACTGGACGAAAGTGGACTACTTGGCTGCACTGTAACAGCAGGCGGAATGGCTGATGTATTTCCGCAATTTGATTGTCCTCGTCAAGTACAAACCCTGGTGGATGAGCTGCCTGTTGAGGCTGGTTTGACTTTAATCGAATCGCCCACGGGTTCCGGAAAGACAGAAGCAGCCCTGGCGTACGCCGCCCGTTTGCTGGTCGCAGGGCAAGCAGAAAGCATTATTTTCGCCTTGCCGACGCAGGCGACAGCTGACGCCATGCTGAATCGACTGACAGAAGTGGCTATTCGCTTGTTTGATAATGCTGATGTAGTACTGGCACACGGTAAGTCACGTTTCAACCCGGCATTTATCAACCTGAAGAAGAAAGCGGGAAAAAGTACTGCAAACAGCGTCCGGGAACGAGAAGCCGGTGTCCAGTGTGCGCATTGGCTGGCCCAAAGCCGAAAACGGGTGTTTCTCGGTCAGATAGGCGTATGTACCGTGGACCAGGTGCTGATTTCTGTGTTGCCTGTGCGTCACCGTTTTGTCCGTGGTTTTGGATTGGGCAAGAGTGTACTCATCATCGATGAGGTACATGCCTACGACGCTTATATGTATGGGTTGCTGGACCGGGTTCTACGGCATCAGAATGCCATGGGCGGCAGCGCTGTCCTGCTTTCCGCCACACTGCCACTGGGCCTGCGGCATGCGCTATTGAATTCCTGGGATGTGAGTGGTGACGTTTTGAATTCCGCGAACGATTACCCTCTCGTAACGCAGGTGCAAGGAAAGCAAGCCAGGATGTACCCATTGCCAGATGCTGAGAAACAGCGTCTGGCAGAAGAGAAGCGAGTCGTGCATCTGGAACAGCTGGAAACCGGCGACATGCTACCCGATGATGATTTGCTTGCGCGGATTGTCAGGGCGGCTGATGCAGGCGCCAATGTTGTGGTGATCTGTAATCTGGTGGCCGATGCGCAGAAACTGGCGGAACGTCTGTCAGATTTGACGCCTCGGGATATTCTGTTGTTTCACTCTCGCTACCGTTTCAAGGATCGCCAGCGGATTCAACAACAGGTCATGTCCCGTTTTGGAAAGAGCGGGCAACGGATTCAGGGTGGTATTCTGGTTGCAACCCAGGTTGTGGAGCAGAGTCTCGATCTGGACTTCGACTGGATGATTACACAGCTCAGCCCCGTCGACCTCCTGTTTCAGCGACTTGGCAGGCTGCATCGTCACGAACGCAAACGACCGACAGGTTTTGAAAAGGCCGCCTGTACCGTGCTCGTCCCGGTCGATAACCAGTATGAGCTACACAAACTCATCTACGGCAATGGCAAGGCTTCCAACTCCCGAGTGCTGTGGCGTACAGAACAAATAGTGAGGCAGCATTCCCAATTGTGTTTTCCCGATGTTTATCGGCCGTTGATCGAAAGTGTGTATGAAGAAGAATCCTGGGATGACGAGCCACGCGAAATCGTTCAGGAATACGAAAAGTACTGGCAGGCCCAGTACGCCAGCCGTAGTGTCGCACGCCAAATCAGCGACATCGAAAATGCCTGGCCTGATGACGACAGTCATGTGAACCTGTTGACCCGCGATGGTGAAATGAGTCTGAGTATTGTTCCTGTCGAGGAAACCGCTGATGGACTCTGTTTGCTCGGTGATGACACACCTGTCGCCCAGCTTGAGGGCTGGGAGCAAGCTGAACTGGTTATGCGAAACACCTTGCCGGCACCGGCCTCATGGCGCAACCTCGGCCTTCCAGAGGCTGCGAAACAAGACGGTTTGATATGGCTCGTGATGGAAGCGGATGGCATGGATGGGTGGCGATTCAGCACTCGGAAGGCGGTCTTCGACTATGACCGAAAATACGGATTAAGGATGACAAGAAATGAATCTACTCACTGACCCCTGGGTGCCGGTTCAGGACGCCAGCAAGACCGTGCTGATCAGCTTGCAGGATGTGCTGACCAGCGATGAGGACCACCAGATTGTATTGCCACGCGACGATATGGAGCTGGCATGTCTGCAACTGTTGATCTGCCTGACTCAGGTGCTGTTTCTTCCCGAAGATTCCGGGGCATGGAAGCGACGAATTAAAACGCCACTGGATGCCGATGAGTATAAAGCGGGTATTGAGCGATATATCGACTGGTTCGATTTGAATCATCCTGAATGGCCGTTTATGCAGTCGCGAGGTGTTAGTGCAAAGAAAGTCACGCCAATACAAAAGATTCTTATAGGACTTCCTGCGGGCACAAGTAGCCATGCGTTTTTTAATGGCCCGGGAGAGATCGGTCAGGTTTCCCAGTCCGTGGCAGCAATCTCACTTTTTAATATGGCAAATAATTATTCGTATGGTGGAGGGATAAAAGAGGGGCTTCGTGTTGTGTCTCAGAAGTCGCCAATTACTACGTTGATGTCCGGTCACATGCTACGGCGCACAATCTGGTTTAATGTTCTGCATAAGGAAAGTCTGTTGAATATTATGCCAGACTACGATCGGCTCAAGGAAAATGACAACCCGGTCTGGGTCGAACCAATTAAACCTAAATCCACTTTCCATGCACATGAGATCGGGTTGATTCGAGGCCTGTTCTGGCAGCCTGCGCACATCGAATTGGCTTTTTCTTCTGGTGGCGAGTGCGACTTGCTTGGTGTAAATACTCAGGATGCTTTGGTATCAGGGTTCTGTATAGAGAAATTTGGGAGTTATAAGACTGGCGGATTTGATGTAGAGGGGCGATGGATTCACCCCCATTCCCCTCGAGTTCTCGACCTGAAAAAGGGGGAGATGAAATATCTTTCTTTCACTACTACCGCTCCGGCCTGGACGCAGCTTGATCACTTGTTGCTTGAGTCCAAAGACGATAAGCAGGGATACATCCCCGCCGAAGTGGTACGGCAGTTCAAACGAGACCTCATGCAATCGGATCAGTTGATTGTCGGTGGTTATCGCAACAAGCAGGCGTCCATTTTGCAGCGGCGCCATGAACTTTTCCCCTTGCGTCCCGGTTGGGATAAGAATGGCCAACTTTTTTCACAGTTTGTTCGCATGACGCTGGAAATCAAGACACTGTTGCGCAATAAATTGTATGGCTTCGCCAAGTCGGCAGGAGTTCCCGGTCTGCATGATCAGGCCGAAGCAATCTATTACCACCAGTCAGAGCCACTGATTCATCAGACCCTGCGAGAAATTGATTGGTCGAAACCTGGTGATCGTTTGCGCAATTTAAGCAATGATCTTGTTGACCTCAGTTGGAGAATTTTTGAACAGGTCGCCCGTCCCTATGCCCACGAACCAGGGATGATCAAGGCATTGGCTGTCGCCCGAACGACCCTGGGTAGAGCATTCCGTAAATTGAGGGAAACCTGAGCCATGAATGAAGTCATTGATTTTGTAGCTATAGCGAGACGTTATACCGAGTTGGGAAGTGGGTCCAAGGCGGAACTGCGACGTGCCGGCAAGCCGGATGATCTGGTGCTGATCCCTGCTTTTTATCATCTACTGCCTGGTGTCCGCACGGATAAACGTTGGCAGCGCGTGGTGTTTTTCCTGCCTTACATAACGCATGCAGAAAACGGCATGTCGCTGGGTAAACAGCTGGCGGGAAAAGTCAGTGAAGAGCGCCTGTTTCAAGTGCTGCGTTCCACTTCGCCAAATGACCTGATTCAGCTTCGCAGATTGGTGAAACAGGTTGACCCTGTCCTGGACTGGAAAAAGTTGGGCGAGATGCTTTTCTACTGGAATGAACAGGCCAAGCGCCGCCTGATTGAAGACTATTTCCTGCCACCCGTCGATTCGAAAAAGGAAGCCGTATCATGAGCGAAAAGAACTTTGTTAATTTTCATGTCCTGATTTCCCATAACCCATCCTGTCTGAATCGGGATGATATGAACCTGCAGAAAACCGCAATTTTTGGTGGGGAACGGCGGGTACGCATCTCATCGCAGTCATTAAAGCGAGCTATGCGAAAAAGTACGTATTACCGAAAATACTTAGGTCATTCATCGGTTCGTACTCGTGAATTGGGCATCTACCGTAATCAAATTAGTAGGGAGATGGGCAGCCGGTTTCCTACGGAAATAATAGATCGAGCTATTACATTTTGGGCCGACGCCAGAGGAATTGAAGATTTTGAGTCATCTGAAACTGCTGTGGCTCCTTGGGTAGTCGAAGAAACGGAGATACTTTGTGAAGCATTAGTAGAGAACGATGAGTTCAAACGCTTGTGTGACGAATATGTAGAAATTACCGGAAATGCGGATAAAGACAAGAAGAAAAAACGATCCTTAGAAAAAAAGTCCACAGCCTTACTGAAAAAAGAAGGTGTGTGGGATGCTCTTCTATGTGCAGTGTCGAATGCTATAGATATCGCGCTGTCTGGTCGCATGGCTACATCGGGGCTTATGACAAACATTGATGGTGCCATGTCTATTGCGCACTCAATAACCACACACTCGACAGACTCCGATATTGACTGGTTCAGTGCGGTAGATGACTTGGTAGAACAAGGCGCCGGCCATCTAAACAGTCAGGAACTCAGCTCAGGTGTGTTTTATCGCTATGCCAGCCTGAATATACCGCATCTGCAACAGAACCTTGGCGGGGCTACACGGGAAAGAGCATTGGAAATTGCAAAACATGTGGCTCACATGCTGGCGACTGTTGTTCCAACAGCCAAGAATCAGAGTACTGCACCGTTCAATCTCGCGGATTTCGTCATGATCAGTTTCAGCGATCTACCGGTCTCCCTGGCTAATGCTTTCGAGAAGCCGATTGATGATAAGGGGGGTTATTTGCGGCCGTCTATCGAGGCGTTGACGGGTTACTGGAAAAACATCCATCGAGGCTACGGCCTCGATGAACAGGTGGCGGCGTTCCAGGTGGGCGGCGCAGACGGTGAGCCCGAGACCTTCGCCAGCCTGCCAGAGCTGGAAGACTGGGTGGCCAAGGATAGCGGAAAATGATGAAGGCGTATGTTGCACTGAAATTGCGAGGTGTGATGCAGGCCTGGGGTGGTCATACTTTTGAAGATCTTCGCCACACCGAACTGATTCCAACACGTAGTGGTATTCTGGGGCTGTTAGCGGCTTGTTTCGGTATCGACCGGACAGATCAGGCGCGCCTCGAAGACCTGGCCGGGAGTGTAGCCATCGCCGTGAGGATGGACAGAGCACCGCAGCGCATTACCGATTTTCATACTGTGATGGATGCTCGCAAGGTGGATGGAAAAGCCAGAAAGGACCCCATCGTTTCACGCCGCGAGTATCTGTGTGATGCAGAATACACCGTTTTACTGGAGATCTCCGAACTTGCCGGGTTTTCGGTAGCTGATGTGGTGCGCGCCCTTCAGCGCCCGGTTTACACACCATTTCTTGGAAGACGCTCCTGCCCTACATCCCGACCGCTCTATGAGGCGACCATTGATGCGGTAGATTTTGAGTCGGCGTTTGGTCTGGTTGAGCCGTGTAAAGGAACAGTTTATAGCGATAAATGTCCGCGCTCGGGAGGCACACGATTTCGCCTGCGTGATATTCCGTTGTATGGGCGTAAACGACAGTTTGCTTCGCGCCAGCTTTATGTCTATCAGCAGTCGGGGGACGGTGATGATCCTCAGTAAAGTTATTCTTGCGCCGGGTAATCTTCAAAACGCATGGGAGTGGCACCGTGCATTATGGTCCTTGTTTCCAGATATCGAGTGCCAACCCAATGAATCCTCGCCTTTTCTTTATCGTGTGGAGCGGCTGGACCTTGCCAAAGGTGCCGAGGTTCTCGTTCAGTCGACATTACGTCCTGTAGAACGATCAAAAAATGCCAAAGTGGCGGCGACTCGCATGATTGAACCCAGTCCACAAACGCACCAGCCACTACGCTTTCTGCTTACTGCCAATGTCACCAAAACCATTCGGGATAAAGAGGCTCCTGACCGTAAGATCCGTGTTCCATTGATCAGGGAGGAAGAGCAAATTCGTTGGTTGGGCAGGAAGCTTAATGGGGCGGCTGATAAAATCAGCGAACTGAAGGTACGGCCTCATCCGCCAATCTATTTCCGTAAAGGGGGCCGGTCTGGAAAAATCGTGAAGGTAAGTTTTGAAGGGTTGCTGGAGACAGCCGATCCCGAACGGTTAAAGGAAATACTGGTGAGCGGGATCGGCCCGGCCAAAGCCTTTGGGTGTGGTTTGTTGCTGGTGCGTCGACCGTCGTGAGTATGTGCTCGCCTCAGCTTGCGGGTAAAAAAACCGGTGGTTACGCGACTTAATGAGGATAGCAAGAAATAAAGTGATTCCAAGGAGTTGGGCCAGCCAAGGCCTTCGGCTGCGGTCTGCTCCTGGTCCGTCCAGCAAGGTGATATCGCAGCAAAAAATCCATAATTGTGCTATCATTTGATGGCACAAATTAACAGCAGGGTAATTCTGATGGACACGTTCACAGTAAGAGATCTACGCGAACGCACCGGCGAGCTTATCCGGGATGCCGAGTCGGGAGAGCTTGCGGTTGTCACCAAGCACGGCAAACCCGTGTTTGTCGCCGTGCCCTTTAGCGAAGAGGTCGTGGCATCCGGCATCCTGTTCGTCCTGGCAGCCAGATTTTTCCAGGAAAACCTCCTGAGCCTGGGCAAGGCGGCACGCTTCGCAGGCTGTTCGATACCCGAGTTCGTCGACTACCTGGACAAGGTTGGTATTCCCACCGTGCAGTACCCGGCGGAAGAACTGGAACAGGAACTGGAAGCGATTGGCTGAGACTGTTGTCGCCGATGCGGGGCCGTTGATTGCGTTTGCGCATCTGGAACTGCTTCCGCTGCTACCGGAGTTGCTTGGGCGCGTTATCGTACCTGTCAGTGTTTTGCAGGAATGCCTGTATATTCCCACCCGGCCTGACGCGGTGACGATTCAGGCTGCGCTGGACGAGGGCGTGCTGGTCGCACAAGCGACAACTGATACGCCGCTGGAAGGCCTGTCATCTTCGCTGGGTGCAGGCGAACAGTCCGCCATTTCTCTTGCGCTTTCGCTGGAATGTGCCGTACTCATGGATGACAGGCTGGCGCGCCGGGCAGCACGTCACCTGGGGCTGCGCGTCATCGGTACGGGAGGTGTACTGATCAAGGCCAGGCAGAGCGGGTTGATACCTGAAGTGGGCCCTTTGCTGGAGCAGTTGTGTGCCAAGGGGTATCGCCTCTCGTCCGGACTCATTGCCACTATCCTTCAATATGCCGGGGAAGCGTGAATACGCAGGGTATTGGGCCTGCCAAAGCCTTTGGCTGTGGTCTGTTACTGGTGCGACGCCCCACTTGAGTGTGTATACTGGGTGTGTAACCAGAGAAGGTGCCGGATACATGTCACACCGTGTCAATATCATGCTGGATAATGAGGTCTGGCAGGCCATGCAGGCACTGCCCCGCGGCGAGCGCAGCCGGCTGGTCAACCGCGCCATCAAAGCGTACTTGTTGCAACAACGCCGGCAAAAAGCGGCGGAGGCCATGGATGCCCTCCGTGAATCCACCCGCCCCCTGTCCGGCAGCACGGAGCAGTGGGTGCGGGAAGACAGGGAGAGTCATTGGAAAGATTGATCGTCACGGATGCGTGCGTGTTGCTCAAATGGGTGCTGCCGGCCGAGCAGGAACAGAACCTTGCACAGGCGCTGGCCTTGCGACGTGCCTTTGAGGAACAGCGGATTGACTTGCTGTTGCCGCCGCTGTGGTTCTACGAGGTGGGAAACGTGCTCACACGCAAATGTCCATCGGATGCGGCACGACGCCTGCGCCTGTTGACGGACCTCGCCATGCCCGAGGCGCGTCCGAGCACCCGCTGGCAGGAGGCGATCTGCGAGCTGGTACAGACCAGTGGCGCCACCTTCTATGATGCAACCTATCATGCCCTTGCCCGTGTGACGTCCGGTGTTTTTGTCACAGCAGACATGAAATACCTGGCGCGCGCCGGTCGCGATGCGCATATCCTGCCGCTGTCCGAGTGGCTGGACTGATTGTGCTCCCGCCACTCAAGCCCATTGCCATGAAAGAACGCGTTTCCATGCTATTCATCGAGCGCGGGCAAATCGATGTACTGGATGGCGCCTTTGTCGTCGTCGATAAAACAGGTGTCAGAACACAGATACCCGTCGGTTCTATTGCCTGCCTGATGCTGGAGCCAGGGACGCGTGTGTCTCATCGCGCTGCCGCCCTGGCGGCCCGCGTTGGTACCCTTCTGGTGTGGGTTGGTGAGGCAGGGGTTCGCCTGTATGCTTCCGGCCAGCCCGGTGGCGCCCGTTCCGATCGCCTCCTGTACCAGGCAAAACTCGCACTGGATGAAAAAGCCCGACTGCGCGTTGTGCGTAAAATGTACGAGCTGCGTTTTGGTGAAAAGCCACCCGAACGGCGCAGCGTGGAACAGCTGCGTGGGATCGAAGGCGTGCGCGTGCGAAAAATCTACCAGGCGCTGGCAAAACGGCATGGTGTTGAGTGGAAACGGCGTGACTACAACCCGGAAGCATGGGGTTCGGGCGACATCCCCAATCGCTGCGTTTCATCTGCAACCGCCTGCCTGTACGGTATTACCGAGGCGGCTGTACTGGCAGCCGGTTATGCGCCCGCGGTTGGGTTTATCCACACGGGCAAGCCATTGTCGTTCGTTTACGATATTGCCGATATCTTCAAGTTCGATTCTGTTGTCCCGCTGGCCTTTCAGGTGGCCGCAAAAGAGCCGCGTGAACCGGAACGCAGTGTGCGCCTTGCATGCCGCGACCTGTTCAGGCAGGAAAAATTACTGGGTAAAATTATTCCCACCATCGAGGAAATACTCGCGGCAGGTGGTCTGGATGCCCCCAAACCCCCGGAGGATGCCGTTCAACCGGCGTTTCCGTCACCAGACAGTATGGGCGATGCTGGTCATCACAGTTGAAAATGCGCCACCACGGCTGCGAGGTCGTCTAGCCGTCTGGCTCGTGGAGGTCAGGGCCGGTGTTTATGTCGGGAACCCTTCGAAGCGACTTCGTGAAATGATATGGGGGCAAGTCGGCGAGGGCATTGAAGAAGGCAACGCTGTGATGGTGTGGAAAACCAATACGGAAAGCGGTTTTGATTTTCTCACGCTGGGCGAAAATCGTCGCATGCCTGTTGAGCTTGATGGATTAAAGCTTGTTTCGTTTTACCCGCCTCCTGGCGATGGCGAGGTTCTTTAATAACTCGGTGAGTACCTGTAGGGGCTGACGTAGATTCTGCCGGGAAATTGTTGGTAGAATCTTAAAGCTTCTATTTGTAATGGAATAACATAGAGATACAGGAAGTGTGTTCCCCGCGCATGCGGGGATGAACCGACTTAGCGGCCGATCACCTCCAATACGCGAAAGTGTTCCCCGCGCATGCGGGGATGAACCGTACTGTTTCTGGAATCGGCTGAACCCGGTACCGTGTTCCCCGCGCATGCGGGGATGAACCGACGCCTGTGACGCTCAGCGTAATTGTGAAACGGTGTTCCCCGCGCATGCGGGGATGAACCGGATGCGCCCGTATCAACACACGCCGACGTAAAGTGTTCCCCGCGCATGCGGGGATGAACCGATTTAACCGACGGATTACGATTGACTCCTACAGTGTTCCCCGCGCATGCGGGGATGAACCGGTAATGTCCGGCTTTGATATGTATGTGGAACGGTGTTCCCCGCGCATGCGGGGATGAACCGAATCATTTTCGCCAACCACCGCTAACTGTGAAGTGTTCCCCGCGCATGCGGGGATGAACCGGGCACGTTATCAACACATTGGTTTAATTTTAAGTGTTCCCCGCGCATGCGGGGATGAACCGGTTGGTTGTTCAGGTCTCTACAGCAGCTACCAGTGTTCCCCGCGCATGCGGGGATGAACCGCTCATGAATCCTCCTGATGTCGCCTATACCAGGTGTTCCCCGCGCATGCGGGGATGAACCGCCGAACATCGTCCGGCAGGGCCTTGATCTGGTGTGTTCCCCGCGCATGCGGGGATGAACCGTTTCCGCCAAAAATTGCACCAGCAGTCACAGCGTGTTCCCCGCGCATGCGGGGATGAACCGAGCTGGAGCCTATTTCACTATCGGAGTGGGCGGTGTTCCCCGCGCATGCGGGGATGAACCGGGGCGAAGCTATGCACCTATCAAGGCGAGGTAGTGTTCCCCGCGCATGCGGGGATGAACCGGCGTTTTGCCGCAGAGAATCCCTTCTACAGTGGTGTTCCCCGCGCATGCGGGGATGAACCGATGATATTGTCCAGCGTTTGCTCGTCGTCAGGGTGTTCCCCGCGCATGCGGGGATGAACCGTTTTCCGGTGCGTTCATGGCCAGCTCCTTGCCGTGTTCCCCGCGCATGCGGGGATGAACCGTTGGCTGATAGTGCTGTCTTTGAAGTCGCCGAGTGTTCCCCGCGCATGCGGGGATGAACCGCCTGGACACGCTGTCGAGAAATTGGCTCTCCCGTGTTCCCCGCGCATGCGGGGATGAACCGTCACGGTGCTGCGTGCGGTTCTGTTTGCGGCAGTGTTCCCCGCGCATGCGGGGATGAACCGGCCAGATTATCCGAACCGTGGCCGAGTCCGGGGTGTTCCCCGCGCATGCGGGGATGAACCGGCTTCGACCTGTTTTACAGCGTCAATGGATAGGTGTTCCCCGCGCATGCGGGGATGAACCGGGATTTTCTCATTTCCTCGATAGTCATACCCAGTGTTCCCCGCGCATGCGGGGATGAACCGCTTGACCCAGCTCCTAGAGTCAACTCCAGGTTGTGTTCCCCGCGCATGCGGGGATGAACCGTGATGTGCTGGACTGCCCTGCTTTATATCGACGTGTTCCCCGCGCATGCGGGGATGAACCGGCAAATCCGACGATAAACAGGTAAGCGTATGTGTGTTCCCCGCGCATGCGGGGATGAACCGATAGAACGGAAACCTACAACGAGGCTGCGTATCCCACTGAAGCCTGCCACCCATTCCACGTGAAGGTTGCCATCCAGACCACGGCAAAGCTGCCACCCATCGGAGCGTAGCGACGCGGGGAAAGTAACGTTAGTCTTCCGGGGTTCGATCT
>JALSRZ010000136.1 GCA_026984515.1 Thiohalobacter sp.
ACATCGTGTCGACTATGCCTGCGCGGCCCTCGGTCGCGAACGCCGCTGATCACACGACCTGCCACCGCCTCGCTACGGAACCCGGTGAGAAATGCGGGCTAGCTCAAAACGTACCTGCCGCTTATATTTCAGTCACGTTGTTGGCGGGTTAACGGGACAGCAGTGTTTCAATGGATAGATGTGGACTTGTTCTTTTCTTTCCTGGCCTTGTTGCGCGTTTTCTCGTATTCAATACAGGCCGACGTTCCCTTGTCATTGCCATGCATCACGCTGGATGCCTGGTCGGCAGCCACCAGCCCGACAAAAACGTAGGGTGCGAATATCATCGTACCAAAAGTCAGGGCGGCTGACTTCACCGGCACCGCCTTTACCGACGGATCACTTAATGGCCCTTTGACATGCACTGGTTCGGCCTTCAGGATAAGCCGGCTTTTCTTCCTGGGTATAAAAACATAGTCGACTTCCTCTTTGCCCAGGTCAACGGTGCCTTCACCTGTGACCGTAATATTCTTTGAGTCGATAAAAAATGCATCCGTGCTGATAACCCCCTGCCTGATAGTGTAATCTGCGATGCCACAGTTGATTGGCACATACTTGCTGTCCTTGACCAGATTCAACCCCCACCCGACAATATCGACAAACAGCAGGTCAACCAGCGAACGGCGCAGCGCACCATCCTCGTTCGACAGGTAAATACTGCCGTCCATACTGGAGACCAGTTCATGTGCACTCTTACCCAAAGCCTTGATGGACAGGTCGAGATCCACCTTTGATTTCATGACTCTCTCGAACCCCGGTTCATCGCTTCTCCCCTGCCAGGGATTCACGTTCCTGGCCGTAGCCTTCAAGGCCAGTGTCGGAGTCGCCCCGGCGTCAACCTCAAGCTCCATGTCCATGGTTCCTTTTGCATAGCGAAAAGTCACCGGCCTGGCGGTAAGGTGACCGGACTTCAGTGCCAGCACCATTTTCGCGGATTGCGCCTCCCAGCCTTCCTGATCGAAGGAATCGACATCAATCACCAGGTCCAGATCGGCCTTTTTCAACCAGTGGAAAGGCAGCGGATCACGTGAAAAAACCGGGGTATGCTCTTTCTTTCTGTTTTTTTTCTTTTTGTCCTGTTTCTTTTTGTCCTTCTTTTTCTGTGTTGCCCTTCTGTCCTCCGCCACCTGGTCAATCGGGTCCCCGTAGAACACGTTCCGCGCCGTGACAGCTCCACTTATATAAGGGGGTTTTTTGTCAAAATCCCCGCGCAGCTTCATGTCGGCGGTCGCTTTGCCCAGTACCAGCTTCGCATTCAGCGCGGTATCCTTGCCGGCCTTTTTCACCACGGTCCTGAATTCAACCGGACCCACTTTGCTCCACTGCTGGTCAAACAGGACACCCAGCAACTGCAGGTCCCTGGCCTTCAGCTCGCTGTTGAGCAACAGGCTCTCCGGGTGAGCAAAGTCGTCATAGCTGCCATCGACTTTAATGGTCAACAATCCCGGCGATGAGCTTTCCACCTTCAGCGAGTCCATACCCAGTGTTCCGTTGCTATCTGATATCACCATGCTGCCGGTTACCGGCCTGAGGTCGGGAAGCGCCTCTCTGTCTGCAAACGCAGCCAGGTGGTGTCTGTCCAGATTCAGCTTGACGTCCAGCCTGACCTGGCTGGTCGAATAAATATTGCCGATATGTCCATCGGCCGTCAGTACCGGTGCACTACTGTCACCGACCAAAAGCCGGAGCGACTTCATGCCCAGGGTGCCGTCCTTGTCGTTCAGGCTGGCTGTTGCCGATACAGCGCCCAGTTGCGGCAGTTTGAATCCCAGCGATGCCGCAAACGCCTGACTGCTGGTCGACCTGGCATGAACGGCAAGGTCGGTGTCTTCCAGCTGCCACTTCTTTGCCGCACTGATATACCCGAGACGTCCTTTGGCGGTAACCCGCAGAATACTCCCCTGACCGGCACCAAGTGAAAAATCGCTGAATAACAGTTTTTCGTCAGAACCGGTATAGCGCATACGCAGATCGAGCGGGCCAATAGCAGGTATTCTGTCATTCAGTCCGAAGAGTGCATTGAGCTTTGAAGTGTCATCAGTATGAGCCTTGACATCAACATGAATACCCTGAAGGTCAAACTCCGGGAAAAAGATCACGCGGTCCACCGAGCCGGTTTCCGAAATAGTCAGCGGTTCTCCTGCGGGGGTCTTCTGAACATAGTCATCGAACCGGTGCTGACCTGCTACCGTGTGCAATCGACCACGCGCGCTGTACGCCATCTCGGGAAAATCCTGCTCTGTCCAGGCCCGCAGGAAGCCGGTATCCCGACCCCTCATTTCAATCGCAAGGTCAATACTGTGCAAGGGATCTTTCTGGTTCCAGTCGCGAAAATCCAGGCGCCCCTTTGCGCCAATAAAGGTCCTGTCATCCCGGCCGGCCGACAGCCTGAACTGATTCAGTTGCAGCGCTTCGGTATCCCCCTCGATGCGAAATGCCAGGTCCAGCGGACCCTTCAGGGGCAGATCCAGACCAACACGTTCGGCCAGCAGCGCTGTCTGTGTCGCCTTGATAACGGTATCCAGTGCATAGCCCGTGTTGGGCCTGTCCGCGTCAAGCGGGAATTTTGCAATACGGCCTTTCAGGCTTGCGGAGATACCCTGCTTGTCCTTTGTCAGGATAACGACGTTCTCGAGCCGTGGGTCACCACGCGTTGAACGCACCTCACCGCTCGCGGAAACGGCGCCAAATTCGGGTATTTCCTCGAACAACAAGGCCCGGGCTGCATGCGTAGTGGGCGCACTAAAGCTGAGATTGAGATTGATGTTCCCGGGTTGCGGGGAAGTAAACAGCCTGGTGATAGCGAACTGACCGGTCAATGACAGGTCCAGCGCATCCGTGGTTGTCGCACTGACACGGAAATTATTCATATCCAGTTTTGCCGCAGTACCCGATACCCGGGCAAACAGCTCGGCCGTATCCAGTGGACCCATCGAATCCGGCAACAGAGGCTGCAACCAGTCGCCCTTGTCGATCCGGCCGGCCAGTTCAAGATCAACACCCGTAAAATCGGCTACACTGGCTACCCGGCCCATTAATGTAGCGCTTGACTGACCCGGGCCATTCCAGCTCATGGACAGATCTTCGAGCGCCAGCTGACTGAAGGTACCGGCCAGCCTGCCATTGCCAACCAGTTCACCGGGAATCTCCAGTCCCTCAACAGCAGTGGGCAGCTTTTTCAGATCCGGTAAAAGGATACGCAGGGTTGCGTCAATAACCGCGTCGGACTGGCTGAAATCGATCTGCCCGACAGCAGACGAATCCGCAATGATACCTTTCACCGTAACCGCGAACGGCAATCGCCCGCGCTTTAGCGCCGCGTTCAGTTCCGGCAGGGTCACGTTGACAGCCAGTTTTTCTCCTTCCGCCTCCACCCGGGCCGTCACCCGGGGGGCCTGGCCGCCGGACTCCAGCTGCAGGGTAAGTTCGCTGAGCTCGGTGACGGGCAACTGCAGCTTGTTACCCTCGAACAACAGCGCTACCCCTGATATCCGGACATCGTGCAATACCGGCTTCAGCCGTAACGAGGAAAGATCGATAGCTGCAGGGGCCTGCGCCTGCGTCGCTGCTTCGCTGCGACGGACATTTACCAGTGTATCGCCGACCAGCAGCCGGGGAATATCCAGCCGCCCCAGCAGCAGCTGGGGCAGACTGACTTCCACCTGCAGGGAACGGGTTTCGGCCCGGTATTTACCGTCTGCATCCTCGATGACCAGGCCGTTCAGGCTAAGGACGGGCGAGAGTGTGCGCGTCACTCGGGCGTCGTCACGGTAGCGGATATGCACACCGGACGCCGACTCCACACGTTTGACCAGCCAGCCAACCAGGGTCGCATCGTCAACCACAAGCCAGACACTGCCTGCCGCGAGCAAGACAAGGGATACGGCTGCCAGTAAAGCGGCAAATACGCGTCTGGTCGTCAACATTCCGGGAATTATAACAGGGGTCTTCCTGCGGCCCACAAAAAACCGGGGCTGGTTTCAACCAGCCCCGGTCCGGGTACAGCGATGGCTCAGTTCAGCACCGTACGGTACTACACGTACTGCACCGGCTGTGTGAACTAGTGTTTGATCACTTCGATCACTACGCGGCGATTGAGCCGGCGACCTTCTTCGGTGCTGTTATCGCCGATGGGATCGGACTCGCCCTTGCCCATGACCTTCATTTTCTGGCGGTCTACGCCGCCGGCCGTGGCCAGGTAGTCGGCAACCGCCTGGGCACGCCGCTCCGACAGACCCTGGTTATAACTTTCCGGGCCCTGCGAATCCGTGTAGCCAACCACGTTAATGTGCGCAACATTGTCACGCAGCATCGGCCGATAGGGATCGAGCTTCTGGATAACACCATCCAGTTCAGCCTTATCGGAGGCACTCAGATCGGCGCTGTCGAATCCAAACTCCAGGTTCTGGATAAAGGCTTCCGC
Source organism: Thiohalobacter sp. (assembly GCA_026984515.1). Taxonomy (GTDB): domain Bacteria; phylum Pseudomonadota; class Gammaproteobacteria; order DSM-19610; family DSM-19610; genus Thiogranum. The sequence goes on from JALSRZ010000136.1 coordinate 4,463, forward strand.
AACGATCTCCTCTTTTGCGGCAAGTACCTGGCCATCCTTCTTCACGGCGGTTTCCTGCACAACGGCAACACCCGCACCCGCCGGCTGGTTATCCACCTCAACGGTTTTCGTCACCTCTTTTTTGTAACCACACTTCTCCAGCAGTTCCCTGGTGTCCTCGTAGATGGTGCGCACGCATTCACCGGAGCTGTCGGTGACCGGGTTCCCGGAGGAACTCCTGGCGTACCCATCAACCGTCAGGTTATCGACTGCATGCGCGGGAACGCTGACAGCCAGGGCAAGCCCGAGCGCGGTGGCGGTTTTTTTACTCATGTATGACATAACGACTCCTTAACGTATGTATACCCGATGTTCGAGGTAACTTGATTCTGTCTGTATCGGTAATTTGGGAAACGCGGCGATTATACCCCAGATTAATCGTATTGTTACCTGATTTGTTTGCAAAAATCGCCCTGTTGTTTCCCCGGACGCCGGTTTCGTGTAGCCTCCGGCCGGCGAAAGACCCGGTAATTCCCTTGCTATTGTCACCAGGAGCCCAGTCCACCGTGTTGCAACGTATTGTCCTTGCCCTGATCTGCCTGTCATTCACCCCGAATCTGCTTGCAGCCGCGGAAACCGGCACCCGTGAGCAGATCCGGGAACGCGTTGAACGTATCCGCGCCGGTAACACGCTGACCATTGGCACAGAGACCATCGCCTCGGCACAGGTACTGCCGGCCCTGTATGAACGACACGACTATGCGCGGGTCTGGAGCCGTTCCGACTCGATTGAACAGCTGTTTGCCGCGCTGAAAACGATCGACGAGGATGGCCTGGATGCCGACGACTACCACTACGACACCCTGTTGGCACTGCGTTCAGCCCTCGCAACAGGCACCCTTGACACGGCGTCTGCGGCCGATTATGACATATTATTGACGGACAGCCTGGTGAGACTGGGTTATCACCTGCTGGTGGGCAAGGTGGACCCGGTCGAGCTGGATAACCACTGGAATATGGATGACACCATCGGCGACCTCGATACCGCGCTGGCACTGGCGCAGGCCATCGACAAGGGAACCGTCGATGAGCTGGTGGAACGGCTGCGACCTCAACACCCGGCGTACGCACAGCTGCGGGCCGCGCTTGCGCGCTACCGCGCTATCCGGCAACACGGCGGCTGGCAGCCGGTTCCCGCAGGCCCGGTACTGAAGCCGGGCATGACGGACCATCGTATTCCGGCCCTGCGCCGGCGGCTGGCAGTAACCGGCGACCTGGCCGATGCAAATCCCGGTTCAACGCAGTTCGACGACGCGCTTGCCGACGGTGTTGAAAAGTTTCAGCGTCGGCACGGACTGGAAGCGGATGGCAGCGTCGGCCCGGCCACCCTGCGGGCACTGAATGTGCCGGTGCAGGACCGTATAGACCAGATCCGGGTCAACCTGGAGCGTGCACGCTGGGTGCTGCACCGGCTGCCCGATGAATATGTCCTGGCCGATATCGCCGGTTTCCGTGTCATCTACTCCCGCGACGGCAACATCATCTGGCAATCGCGTGCACAGGTTGGCAAGCCGTACCGCAAAACGCCCGTGTTCAGATCCAGGATCACCTATCTCGACATCAACCCCACCTGGACAGTCCCGCCAACCATCCTGAACCAGGATATTCTACCCCGGCTCAAAAAGGACCCGGACTACCTGCGCAAAAAGGATATGCGCGTACTCACCTTTGACGGCAAACCGGTCGATGAGCGCACGATCGACTGGAGCCTGTACCCGGGCCGGAAATTTCCCTACATGATTCGCCAGAACCCGGGGCCGCAAAATGCTCTGGGACGCATCAAGTTCATGTTCCCCAACCAGTACGCGGTATACCTGCACGATACACCCAGCAAGTCACTGTTCGGTCGCGCCGACCGCGCGCTCAGCTCGGGCTGTATACGGATTGAAAACCCGTATGAGTTCGGCGTACTGCTGCTAAACAGCCCACAATGGGACAAGGCCCGGATACTGGCAAGCGTGGAGAGCAGGAAAACAACCACGGCAAGGCTGGATCGCCCGGTCACCGTGATCCTGATGTACTGGACCGTGGATAGCAATGCGGCCGGGGACGTGATGTTCAGGAACGACATCTACCAGCGCGATGCAGCCGTGCTGGCCGCCCTGAAGCGCCCTTTCCGTTTCCGTAAAAGCCCGGTACTGAAACCATAGGAAAACGCCCCGACCACGCACAGCAAGCTGCGTGGCCGGCGCTGGTGCACTCGCGGCCGTTACGCAGGGCGCGGGGCGTTTACTGCATGGATGTGCAGGCGCCAAACACCACGAAGGCCACGCCGTCACCTGACGCAGTCAGCACCATGTCACCGCTGTCCCCGGACACCGACAGGGTCCAGCCCACTCCGTCACGATCACCACCTTCACGGCCGTCTTCAGCACCCTGCAGCATCAGTTTACCATCCACCGTCTCGACCCGTTCGATCTCCGTCTTGCGTTTGTCTTTGCTGGCCCCGGTCACGATCTGTTTGTTTTTCACATCGACCTGGATGAAACGCGGGATATCGACGTCATCGGCTGCAACCCGGTTGCAACCACTGGTCGGCAAACATTCCATAACATCCACTGACGCACACAGGAATTTCGACGATCCATCGAGACCGGCAGCCACTACCGGCTGGACAGCGGACACCAGCGCCATGACCGCGCCCATATACAGTTCTTTCATCATCACCACCCCCTAGCGAACCGTGTAACCGCGGCCTTCAAGACACGCCGCGTAGGCCCGGTTGTAATTGTTACGGTTCTGCGCATAGTTCTGCACCTCGCGCTGCTCCCACTGCTGCTGGTTGTGCGTTTCCCGCCGTTTCTGTTCAGAGCGCCGTGCACCTCCCAGCAGGCCGCCACCAACGGCACCGACAGTCGCGCCCTTCCTGGTATTTCCCGTTATTGCACCGACCAGCGCACCTCCCAGCGCGCCACCAACCGCACCGCGGCCGACGCCGCCCTGGGGCGCCTCTTTGGGCGGCGGCGCGGTGGTAGTTGTCGGCGGCGCCATGGGGTCAAAACCCGACTGCTTCCTGGCAAAGCCATAGCATTCGAACTTGTCCTTCTCCTGCTGCTGCGAGCTCTGCCCCTTGGCCGGGTAGATCATCAGTTCCTGTGCAGACAGGAGTCCGGGCAGCATGGCCAGCAAACCTGCCGCAGCTGCAATGTAGTTCAATCGATTCATACAAAGACCTCTTTGAAAATGGGCCGACAATTCGTGCCGGGGCGTTGTTGCGTGCAGGCAGTTTATGATACGAGCTTACCCGCATGCAATTAGCATCCTTCCGGGTACGTAAGCACATGGCACATATGCGGATCTTACCCTTTTCGCAGGTCCGGCCCGCGCAGCATAATCCGACAACCGCTCCGGAACACTCCGGTTCCCGATCCATGCCGGCGCCGACCGGGCCGGGCACGCCCGGACTCTATTCACAGCCGGCCGGCCAGCCGGTACAATCGCCTGTCGTTTCGCCACCCGCCGGGTTTCCCTATGCAAGTCATGCATCCTACGCTCAACATTGCCGTGCGTGCCGCACGCAATGCAGGCGACATTATTATCAGGCACCTTAACCGCCTCGACCAGCTGAACGTCACCAGCAAGGACCGTAACGACTACGTTTCCGAAGTCGATCGCCAGGCGGAGGATGAAATCGTCGCCATCATCCGCAAGGCGTTCCCGGACCACAGCATACTGGCGGAAGAAAGCGGTCAGCATAAAGGCAACGAGGACTTCCAGTGGATCATCGACCCGCTGGACGGCACCACCAATTTCCTGCACGGTTTTCCCCAGTTCGCCGTCTCCATTGCGCTGAAGCAGAAGAACCGCCTGGAACAGGCCGTCATCTACGATCCCATGCGCCAGGAACTGTTTACCGCTACCCGTGGCAGCGGCGCATTCCTGGACAACCGCCGCATTCGTGTCTCTGCGCAAAGCGGACTGGGCGGCGCACTGCTGGGCACCGGTTTTCCCTACAAGGATATGCAGCACCTGGACCGCTACCTGGAAACCTTCAAGGCGCTGATCGTGGACTCCGCCGGTATTCGTCGACCAGGTTCTGCGGCACTGGACCTTGCCTACGTCGCCGCCGGACGGCTCGACGGCTTCTGGGAAATCGGGCTCAACGCCTGGGACATTGCCGCCGGCGTGTTACTGGTGCGCGAAGCCGGCGGGCTGGTAGGCGATTTTGATGGCGGCCATGACTTCCTGGAAAGCGGCAATATCGTCGCCGCGGCACCCAAACTCCTGCCCGCCATGCTGCGCGCGATCCGGCCGCGCCTGGGCTCAGGGTAGACCCTCTCCGGGATGGCATTTTGCTAACCGCGCCACACAAATCGTGCAGTTGAAAGGTTCAGGAATTACTCGCCGGCGCCGCTATTTTTTATACACAACAAGCAACATAAACACGCAAAAAAAGCAGGCAAGTCCGCGAATTCATGAAAATAAGTGACAAGGCCCTGAAACTGATCGGGCGCATCATACTGGGCGGCATGGACAGTAAAACGAGCGTTCCCACGCACTCTGTTTTAACCCCGCAAACACCTGCCAGGAGCGCAAAAGCACCGGTGCTGCCGTTCCCGAAAAAAGGCAGCGACGGCTGATCCCGCACCACCATCGTACCCCGTCCTTTCCCCGGTAACAGGAGTGTGGTATACAGAAGTTCAGGCTCTTGAACAGATTGAGGAAAACCAATGAAACGAGCAGCCCTCATTCTTGTCACGCCCCCGTTTGCTGTGTGCAAGTTCGGTTGTGCCGGTTGTTGTGCAGCACCGATCGGCGTGTTCTGGATCACGGGAATCGTCAGTATCGTCTACGGTATGACCGGTGGCCCCACCAACCTGATGGGTCCCAGCTGGAATACCATCGCCCTGGGCCTG
>JALSRZ010000137.1 GCA_026984515.1 Thiohalobacter sp.
AGATCCGGCCTGTTATCTTGATGACGACGAACTGGGTATCCGTGAAGCGGATTATGCGGATGACAAACCGGAAGCCATCGCGCTTGAAACCCGGGTTATCCGGCATGCCAGCTAGCCCGCATTTCTGAGCTTCCTTGATTACGAACGCCACCTTGTTATTGCGCTGGTTATTACGGTAGTGATTGTACTGGCATCGGTAACACCGGCATTTCCGGAAGCTCCGACCCCTTTTCTCAATGGTAAATAAACACTTGCCCTGGCACTGTTTTCGACCTTGCGGGCGACTTTAAACAGCCAGGCCCTTTTTCAGGAATGTGCAGGGTCGCCGGTGGGTGTCAGTAAATGATTGAGATTGATGACTGCCAGTAACAGTATTGCCGCGACTGCATTATGGGCCGTCACCAATAGCAGGGGCAGTTCGGTGAGTACCGCTGTGACACCCAGCCCTGCCTGCAAGAGCAGAAATGCCAACAGGCTGATGCCGGTGTTATGCAGCCTGTTGTCCAGGCGCATGGATTTGACAGCCAGCCACGCCAGGTAGACGAGAGTCACTATAGCACCCAGTCGATGGGTCATGTGCAGGGTCTTCTGTATGTCGCCGGTAATAATCATGCCCTGATGGTCCACGCCCAGTCTGCGAAACAGATCAAAACCCTGGGCAAGATTGCTAATGGCTGCCCAGTCACCATTACAAGCTGGCAGTTGCGTACACGAGGGACCGGCAAAATTGGCGCTGGTCAGGGCGCCCAGTGCAATTTGTACAACCACGACAAGCAAACCGAGCCGTGCCCAGGGTCGTAAAACGGATGCACTGTCACTGGCGTGTATGGTCTCCACCGAACGCTGTCCTGTCCACCACAGCAGCGCGAGCATTGCCATACCGCCGAGCAGGTTGCCCAGCGTGACAGCAGGTATGTCCGGTGATGGGGTGCTGTAGCCCAGCACGGACAAAAACACGGTCAGGATAAAGACAGACAGGGGCGCGGCAAGGCCAACACCGGCCGGGCGCCGCCCACGCAGGGCCAGGTAGGTGACTGCAACGACAATCAGGCCCAGCAGACTTGCTGTGAACCGGTGTATCGCGCCAGCGCCGCTGTGCGGAACCAGGCCATGATTCCGGTGCGTCGGCAGCTGCCCAAAACAGCCTGGCCAGTCAGCGCAACCCAGCCCGATACTTTCAAGACGCAGGTAGGCACTTAATACGACAGCAGCCAGTGTCAGTATCAGGGCGACAAAAACAAGAAAGGTGAAAAGGCTGCCTGTTTTCGCTCTGTCCGTCATGGGTTCGGCCTTGTCATCGTGGGACGCTGGTACTATAGCCAGGGGCTGGCAGCTTAACGTTCCTGTTTAATACACAGGCTGGATGAAAATGTCAAAAAAGCAGGCTGGTGGTTTTATTTTCGAATCGCTATAGTCTCTTTTCAGCAGCAAAGGCCGCGTTTTGAAGCTGTTTTTTCTCATCGAGTGAGCAGTCAATACCGTTATGCATGAAGAGTATATTTTAGCTGTGCCCCCCGGCAGGCGCCGTCAGCTGGCTATAGGCTGGCTGTGGCTCGGAATAATAGCGTTGCTGGGGGCGGGCCTGTTTTCCGTGCTGTTGGTGCTTTCCCGGACACCGTACGTCCAGGATATCATTCCGTGGATCGATTTTTTCCGCACCGCGCTGGTTGTCCACGTCGACCTGTCGGTGCTGGTTTGGTTTCTGGCTTTTGGTGGTGTGCTCTGGAGCCTGAACTCCACCCCGCGTTTCATTTTTCTTGGTTGGGCAGCACTGGTGTTTGCCGGGCTGGGTGCCGCGCTCATGGTCGTGGTGCCGTTTCTGGGGCCGGGGAATCCTCTCATGAGCAACTATATTCCGGTATTGCAGACCCCTTTGTTTATGGTGGCGCTGTCCAGTTTTGGTTTTGGCGTAATGCTGCTCGTCCTGCGTGGTATGACTGCCAATGCACCGGTCGGTCTGTACATGGAGGGGGCAGGCGCACTCCGCTTCGGCTTGAATACCGCCGTTGTGTCGGCCGCTATGGCCGTGTTCGCTTTTGTCTGGTCATATCTGGCGATACCGGATTCCATGACAGGCAAGGCTTATTTCGAGCTGCTTTTCTGGGGTGGTGGTCACATGCTGCAATTCACCTACACGCTGATTATGCTGGTAGCCTGGCTCTGGCTGGCGTCTGCTTCCGGCGTGCGCCTGCCGCTGAGCCCGCGGGTGGTTTCGATTCTGTTTTTATTCGGGCTGGTGGCTGTGTTTATGGCGCCGCTGATTTATTATGCCAACCCGGTTATATCCGGCGAGCATATCCTGTTTTTCACCTGGCTCATGGCCTATGGTGGCAGCCTTGCGCCTGTACCGCTGGGGCTGGCGGTTTTATATGGCTTGCTGCGAAGTGCTCCTGCATCCGGATCGCAGCGGCCGTTGCGTTCAGCCCTGTGGACCTCCATGATCCTTTTCGGTATCGGGGGATGCATCGGTTTCCTGATCCAGGGCAGTAACGTCACGATTCCCGCGCATTATCATGGCTCCATAGTGGGTGTCACGCTGGCCTTTATGGGCATGACATATGATTTATTGCCACGCCTGGGGTACGCTTTGCCGAACATCAGGCTGGCCGCTGTTCAACCCTGTGTATATGGCGGTGGCCAGCTGTTGCATGTGCTGGGGCTGGTATGGTCGGGTGGCTATGGCGTGCAACGCAAGGTGGCCGGTGCCGAACAGGGCCTTGACGGGATAGAGAAGATCGCAGCGATGGGCTTGATGGGTTTCGGCGGGCTGATTGCCATTATCGGCGGCCTGATATTTCTGGTTATCGTATTGTCTGTCATGATTAAAGGGTCTCAGGCAGGGAAGGAAGCGGTTTGAAAGCGCAATCACAATCCCCGGGCAGTTCGTTGACGGGGGTTGATACCGGAACCGGAAACGATGGCCCTGGCACCGGGATTCCGGGGGCGGCTGAAGAGGGGGCAGCAGTCAACCATGGACGCGAAGACCTGACAGCGTTCTTTACCATCGGCGTGGTTATTGACGTGCTCCTGGTGGTGGCCTTTCTGGTCTGGGCTGTCGGGCAGTGGCGCAAGCAGAAATAGGGACTGAGAAGCCGTGCCTGAGAAAACGCCCAGACCTTATGGAACGTTCATTGTTTTTCTTTTCTGGATACTGTTACTGGCCGCAGTATTCTACTGGATGCTTCCGGACAAGGCGGTTCCCCCGGGACTCCAGGGAGTACTCCGCCCTGAGCCAAAACCACTACAGGCATTCGAACTGGTCGATCAGTACCGGAAAGCTTTTAACCCAGGACGCCTGAAGGACAGGTGGAGTTTCGTATTTTTCGGCTATACCTATTGTCCTGACATCTGTCCGACCACACTCTTGACCCTGAGCGGGGTGATTAAACAATTGCAAACCGACCCACAGGGTTTGTCGAACATACAGGTTATTTTCGTTTCCGTGGACCCGCGGCGTGATACCCCGGAGGTTCTTGATCGCTACCTGAAGTACTTCAATGAATCGTTCCAGGGTGTCACCGGAACGCAGCCGGAAATCGACAGTCTGACCCGGCAGTTCGGCGCAGCTTATGTGATAGAGCCGGAAACAAAACCTGGCCAGTACCAGGTCAGCCATACCAGTTCGATTTTCCTGGTCAATCCATACGGGCAACTGGTAGCGGCTTTCTCCCCGCCGCATGATGCCGATACCATCGTTGAACAATTCCGGCAGATCCGTTCGCTTTTCTGATGCGCGGATTTATTGCAGCGGTTGTTCAAAAGTTGCTGCACAACATGATTTAAATCAAGGAAAAGGCTGCCCGCCTGGTATTTGATCAACCCGGCGGTATGAGTTAAGGAGCCTCTGGTCAATTCCTTTACTGTCATGCCGGCCTGCGCCAGCATGACGTATTAAACAGTGGTTTCCTGAATATATCAAAGGCGTAGTTTATTGACTGACATCAATCATTGGGACAGGCTGATGACAGGATTTAATGCATAATGCCGGACTCGCCCATGATGATTCATACATTTGCTTTTTTTCACCGGTATTTCTCACGTTCGCCAGCGTGGTTTGCTGTATGTGCATTGCTGATGGCGGTGGTCATCAGCACGGCCGCTGCGGACAACGTCCGGAGCCTGGCCCTGAGCTATTTCCCGCAGGCGGACAGGGTCGGAGAGTTCGAGGGCGACCCGCTCGCTGCGCCGGTCTATGCGGGTGAGCAACTGCTGGGCTATGTACTGCGAACCACGGATATTGCGCCCATACCGGCATATTCCGGGAAGCCGATTACCCTGCTTGTCGGTGTCGGTCTCGATGGCCGGATCAGCGGGCTTGAGATTACGAAACATTCCGAGCCCATACTGGCTGCGGGGGTCTCCGAGAAGAACCTCAAGCACTATGTCGATCAGTACCGCGGTGTGTCGGTACTCAAGCGTGTAAAGCTGGGCGGCGCGGAACGCAAGGGTTACGTGACGATAGACGGGATTACCGGTGCCACCATCACTGCGATGGTCATGAATGCAACGGTCATGAAGTCGATCAGGAAAGTCGCCGAGTCACGCGGGATCCCGGTGTCCGGCGGAGCGCCGCTGCAGACCGACACGACTGCCGGCTTGCCGGCCGGCCAGCCGGCCCCTGCCTGGTGGCTGGGGCAGAACAGCGAGCCATTCTGGGTGTCAGTGTGGCGAGGACGTGTATGGCAGGTCAGTGTGTTATCGCTTGCCCTGGTCCTGCTGGTTTTCATCCTGCTGTTCCAGGACTGGCTGACCAGTCGACCCGTACTGCTGAAGTATATTCGTACCGGCTACCTGCTGTTCACCCTGTTTTTCATAGGCTGGTACAGCCTGGCGCAGCTTTCGATCGTGCACGTGCTGACATTTATCAATGCCATACTTCACCAGTTCAGCTGGGAGGCCTTCCTGGTGGATCCCCTGATATTTATTCTCTGGGGGTTTGTGGCGCTGACCCTGCTGTTGTGGGGTCGTGGCGTCTATTGCGGCTGGTTATGCCCGTTCGGCGCCCTGCAGGAACTGACCTATAAAATTGCACGACGGTTCAGGTTGCCGGAGTTCAGTTTCCCGGATGTTATCCACGAGCGCCTGACGGCGCTGAAGTATGTCATTTTTGTCATACTGTTCGGTCTGTCCCTGCAATCCATCGGCTATGCGGCCCTGGCAGCGGAGGTGGAACCGTTCAAGACGGCGATCGTGCTGCATTTTCACCGGGAAGGCGTTTTTGTCGCCTACGCGCTCGGATTGCTTGTGATCGGGGTTTTCAGTCGCAAGTTTTTCTGCAAGTACCTGTGTCCGCTCGGGGCGGCCCTGGCCATTCCGGCGCCGTTACGGATTTTCGACTGGCTGCGGCGGCGCAAGGAGTGCGGTCGACCATGCCAAATCTGTGCCAGGCAGTGCGAAGTGAATGCCATCCGCCCGACCGGCGAGATCAATCCCAATGAATGTCACTATTGCCTGGATTGCCAGGTGACGTACTGGGACGATCACCGCTGTCCACCGTTGTCGGAAAAGCGCATCCGAAGGGAAAAAAGCAGGGCTGTGCTGGAGCGGAAAAAGGCTGCGCAGGAGGCAGTTGTGCAGCCTCCTGAAAAGTGATTTTCGTGGGCACCGGTTATTACTGGCCAGTTGACATAGATCAAGGCCCGTACGAGTGAAGCGGGTAGGATGCCCACGGTAGAGCAATCTGATAAAGGGAGAGAGAAATGGACAGAACAGCAATTGCCCGTCTTGCCGCCGCAGGTGTGCTTGTATTTTCTACGCTTGGTGTATATGCCAAGGACTCCGGACACCCTGGAACCACCCCGGGAGAGATGCGCTACAAGGGCGCGCCGATACCGGAGCAGATGAAATCGAAGGATGTGATTACGCCCGGCGCTCCGCATCTGACAGAAGCCGAATTTGCCAAGGCGAAAAAGATTTATTTCGAACGTTGTGCCGGTTGTCACGGCGTGCTGCGCAAGGGTGCTACCGGCAAACCGCTGACGCCGGATATTACCCTCGGAAAGGGTACTGACTACCTGAAAGTATTCATCGACTTCGGTTCCCCGGCCGGTATGCCGAACTGGGGTTCGTCCGGCCAGCTCACGCCTGATGAAGTTACGCTTATGGCCAAGTACCTTCAGAATGATCCGCCGATTCCGCCCGAGTGGGGGATGAAGGAAATGAAGGCGAGCTGGAAAGTGCTGGTTCCGCCGGAGAAGCGTCCAAAAAAGAAAATGAATAACTACGATCTGGATAACGTCTTCTCGGTAACGTTGCGTGATGCCGGCCAGGTTGCTCTGATCGACGGTGATACCAAGAAAATCATCAATATCATCGACACCGGATATGCAGTACATATCTCGCGTTATTCAACTTCGGGTCGTTACCTGTTTGTGGTGGGGAGAGACGCCAAGGTTAACCTCATTGACCTGTGGATGAAGAAACCGGATAACGTGGCCGAAATCAAGATCGGGATGGAGGCGCGTTCAGTAGAGACCTCCAAGTACAAGGGCTATGAAGACAAGTATGCCATTGCCGGCGCGTACTGGCCGCCACAGTACGTGATTATGAAGGGCGATACCCTGGAACCCCTTAAAATCGTTTCCACCCGCGGCTACACGGTGGATACCCAGGAATATCACCCCGAACCGCGCGTGGCTGCCATCGTGGCTTCGCATCAACACCCCGAGTTCATCGTCAACGTAAAGGAAACCGGCAAGGTGCTGATGGTCGACTACGAGGACCTTGATAACCTCAAAGTGACCAGCATCGACGCGGCGCGTTACCTGCATGATGGTGGCTGGGACTCCACCCACCGTTATTTCATGACGGCAGCCAACAAGTCGAACAAGATCTGCGTTATCGATTCCAAGGAAGACAAGCTGACAGCCCTGGTCGATGTTACCAAGATCCCGCACCCCGGTCGTGGCGCCAACCTGAAAGATCCCAGGTACGGCCCCGTCTGGGTGACCAGTGCACTGGGTAACGATCATGTAACCGTGATCGGCACGGATCCGGTGAAGCACAAGAAAAATGCCTGGAAAGTCGTGCGCACCCTCAAGGGGCAGGGCGGTGGTTCCCTGTTTGTCAAGACTCACCCGAAGTCGAAAAACCTGTGGGTGGATTCACCGTTAAACCCGGATACCAAGGTGAGTCAGAGCGTCGCGGTGTTTGACGTGGATCACCTCGACAAGGGCTACGAAGTGCTGCCGATTGCGGAGTGGGCCGGCCTCAAGGGTGAGGGACCGAAGCGCGTCGTTCAGCCGGAATACAACAAGGCTGGTGATGAGGTATGGTTCTCCGTCTGGAGCGGCAAGGAGCAGGAGTCAGCGATCGTGATCGTTGACGACAAGACCCGCAAGCTGAAGCAGGTGATCAAGGACAAGCGCCTTGTCACACCTACCGGTAAATTCAACGTGTATAACACCATGCACGACATTTACTGATCCGGTACTGTGCAGTACCAGGCGGGAAGGGGAAGCGATTCCCCTTCCCGTTTTTTACTGGTTCAGATCTCCCACTTTCGTTGTATTTTTGACGCGTCGAATTCAGCGAGCTGCTGTGAAATTTCCTCCCGCCTGGCATCCAGGATATGGCTTGCCATCGGCAGGAAGATGTCCTCTTCCTTTTCATGGTGTTTGATCATCTGTCTTTCCAGGTGGGCCAGGCACTCAAGAACGTAATCCGAGTCCCTGGTTTTGATGATGCGCGCCATATCCGTGACCAGACGCGCAATCCGGTCATGTTCCTCGCGCAGTGCACCGGTCGGTCCCTGGGGCGCATCAGTCGAGGTTTCATAGGCGGTATACAGCACCTCATCTTCCAGAGCCATATGCCGTTTCAGGTGCGTGACCATTTTTTTGAACAGTGTATTGACAGTCTTCCAGTCCTCGATTTCGGCTGCTTCCGTACACCGGGACAGGAGGTTCTCATACAGTGAGTGTTCGTGTATCAGCCAGTTGTCGTCGCTGCTCATTGAATCGGTTTCCTCGAAATTTTCATATTGCCTATGAGAGTCCTCTGAGGCGGAGTAGTCAAGAGGGGCGGGATGGTTGGGACAAAGCGGTGTACAATCAGAGCGAACGGGGATGCAACCTGGTTCGATCAGGGACCGGGCTGTATTCATATAATGCTTCACTGCTGTCCCGTTAACCTGTAAGCAGTGCAGATAAAAACTGGCATCGGGTACGTTTTGAACGATATGGAGCAACCCGGACATGGAACCGGTACAGCCAGATAAAGACACGCAAAGCATGCCGTCCATGGCTGCTCGGCTGCCGCATCCCTGCGGCAGACGGTCTTTATCTGGCTGTACCGGTTCCATGTCCTCACCTGTGTGCTTGTTGTAAAAGTTAACGGGCAGCAGTGATAATGCCTGGGTAAATAAAGATGAAGTATTTCCTGACAAGTCTGATCGTGTCGCTGACCCTGCTGACCGGATGCAGCCAGGAGGGTATGAAAGCGCCAGCTGAGTTAAGCCCCTTCATCGAAGCGTTGAAAGCAAACGGCGTGGACGGGACGCTGCTTGTAAGGGCGCCTTTCAATGAAGATATGGAATACGTTGCGGAATATACAATATCGAGATATGCGAGTACGCGCATCATTTCCGTGTTCAAATTCAAGGATTCAGAAAAAGCGCAGGAAAATCTTCAGGAGGCCCTCAAGAATGACAGGTTATCCGGGCAAACCCGCAATGGAGCGTTCGTCATGGCGGTAACCTTTTACCCCCCGGATGAGGAGGCGGTGGAGAAAATAAAAGCGCTTTTCCTGGCGCACGAGTTTGAGTGATGAAAATTCCCCGCTCGTTGCTCGTGTGGTTGGCCCTGATTATTGCGCTTGCCGGTATTATATGGTTGCTGATACCGGAACGCGAGGCGGCGCAGGACTGGACAATGCGCAAGCTCCGTTTCCAGCAGGCGGCAGCACGTGCCGAGCCGCTGATCCGGGCTATCAACGCGTATACGTCTGCCAGCGGGCACCCACCGCGGGTGCTTGCCGACGTGAGTCCGGCATACCTGGAGAGTCTGCCTGCTACAGGTTTACAGGAATGCAAGCGCTTCGAGTATCGTTCCCTCGCGAACAAACAGGGATCGATTGTGTGGTACGACCTGGGGTCAAGACAGGGCCGGCCGTGGTCAGGGACGAACAGATACGACGAGGGCGATCCTGCCCACGCGATCCTGGTATTCACCCTGGATGCACAGGAAAAAATTACCGGCGCACTGATCGAGCGGATGCCGAAAGGTTATGAACCGGAGACCTTCGATACAGCGCGCTGGAAAACAGGGGGGAATCGCATCGGCATGGCCCTGGCCCTGCCCGACACTTACCGCCTGAATGGCATGCCGAG
>JALSRZ010000138.1 GCA_026984515.1 Thiohalobacter sp.
GCTCTGAGCCAAGGGTTTCCAACCTCCAGCTTAACCCACGCTGCTTGAGGTTGGGCAGGTCAAAACATGATGTCTAGCCCGCAGCAGTGCTCCCCTAACCGCGAAAGCCTCCTGCAGGGCCGCATCATCCGGCCCTGCAGTCCCGACCCGGTCCGGATGGAAGCTACTTCGCCCGGCCCAGCACCAGCACTTCCACGCGCCGGTTTTCAGCGCGACCTTCTTGCGTGGCATTGCTGGCCACCGGCATTCTTTCACCGGCGCCCATTGCTACGATCTTGCTGGCATCCACACCGGACTTGACCAGGTATTCGGCCACTGCCTGTGCGCGCTGTTCGGAGAGTTGCTGGTTGTACGCGTCATCACCCACATCATCCGTATGCCCAACGACTTCGATGTAGGTTGCACGCTTCAGCTGTTCCCGTGCGTCGCTGATATTTTTCTCCAGCAGCTGCACGCCCTGTGCCGACAATTCACCGCTACGACGTTCAAACAGGGCGACACTGGGGAAAATCATCGCATCCAGCGCACGCGGCTGCGCCACGACAACGGCTTCCACTCGCCGGTTCTGGGCACGACCCTCTTTGGTATCGTTCGATGCGATCGGGTCATTTTCACCACGCCCAAGCACGCGCATCTTGTCTGCCGGGACACCCAGCGAGACCAGGTAGTCCCGCACGGCCTGCGCACGTCGCTCTGACAGGCCCAGGTTGTACTTTGCATCGCCGGTACTGTCCGTGTAACCGATGACCGTGATCGAGTAGACCTTCGCCAGATCGCCACCGAGTTCATCGCGGTGTTCCCTGATGTACGCCTTGCCGGCATCGGAAAGCCCGGCCTTGTCGAAAGCAAACAGCTCGGCCTGCGGATAGGTGATCAGCGTAATCGCATCCAGCCCTTCACCTTTTACGATCCGGACCTTTGCATTCAGCACATAGCCGTCACAACCGACTACGGTAGCCTCATCCTTCGACCAGGACCCGGTGTGCACGCAGTCGCCACTGCCACTGGTTACAATATTACCGGTGGAATCTGCGGTATAGCCGGGTGTGGTACCCCGCGACTCCGCCAATGCGGTACCTGCAACCAGGGTCAGAAATACCATGCCTGCCGCCTGCAAAGGCACGAACAGCGTCCGGGACTGGCTCATAACAACTCTCCTTTTCATTATTGACAATCGAAAACCGCGCGCCGGCAACGGCCGCTGCGCCGCAGTTCATATCAGGACAAGAGTAGCACGCTTTTGACCGACTGCAGGATGTTGCCAGCATCGCTGTGACGCGTATGATCAGTGGCGATATGCCTGCATACCTCCACCCGGGAAAAAACCTGTTGCTGATTCTGCTGGTGTCGACCAGCCTGCTGTCCGCTCCGGACCCGGCACTCGCCGGGAGCAGCGACAACCCGCTGCAACCCGCCAACACCAGCAGCCCTCGCGCCACCCTGCGGGGATTCATCGAAACGCTGGATGATATCCACGCGGAAATACAGGCGGTCATCCGCTCCTACCTGTCATCATCCCGGCTCTACGTTTCGGACCGGGAAGCGCGGCAGATCGCACACGCCGAACAGCGCCTGGACCTGGTCCGGCGCACCCTGGACCTGAGTGAAGTGCCGGCGGCGCTGGCGGATCAACTGGCGGACACCCGGGTTCTGCAGCTCAAGGAAGTCCTGGACCGTATCGATCTCCCGGATTTTGCGGACATCCCCGATGCCAGGGCGATGGAAGCCGAAGAGTTCAGGCGCTGGAGGGTACCGGGCACGGAAATCACCATCCGCCAGGTTGAACAGGGTCCACGGGCCGGCGAGTACCTGTTTTCGCCGGAGACCGTGCAGCGTATTCCCGACTTCTACCGAAAGGTGGCCGACCTGCCCTACCGGTCCAGGGCCACGGCGGGCTGGTACGACCGCTACCGCTACGGCGGCGGAGGCATGTACAAGCTGGTCCCCTACCGCTGGATGCTGGCCCTGCCCGACTGGTCGAAGCACCT